>JAKOWB010000064.1 GCA_029781795.1 Pseudomonadota bacterium
TGGGCCTGGTTCGCGCCCCAGGTGCTCCCCGCCGGTCGCCGCTTTCAGGCGCTGCTGCGCCTGCGCCTGGAGCGCGGCGACGCCACCGATGTCGACGTCACCCAGACCGTCAACGGGCAGCGCCTGGTGCGCGGCTTGGAATCGGCCGCCTCCCTGGGCGATGGCTGGCGCGAGCTCACCTTGGACTTCATCGATCAGGGCAAGCCCGATCAGTTCCTCACCTGGCAGCTGCAAGCGCAGGGCGGCGCCGAGGTCTGCCTGGATGACCTGCGCGTCTTCGACGCGGCCGCGAGCAGCGGTGGCAGCCCGCACTGGCGCCATCCGGCGGACAACTACCGCGGGCAGGGCCTGGACCTGCGCTACGTGGATGATGCCGGCCGGCTGCTGAGCGAGGATGTCTGCTACTTGCCCCTGCCCGGCTGGCCGGGCGCTGCCTGGTGCCAGGACGGCGCGCCCAGCGCCAGCGGATCGCCGCAGGGGCCCTTGCCGACCGTTCAGTCCACCGCTCCCGCCACGCGGCCGGCGCCCCAGCCGACGCCCACCGCCACCAGCGGCGTGGCCGGCGGCCGCGACGGCATGCCGCAGGTCTACGTGCCCGGCGGCGTGTTCCTGCAGGGCGCCGACGCCGCCGATCGGCAGGCCGCCGCCAACGAGCGGCCCCAGCGGCGGACGCAGCTGGACCCCTTCTGGATCGACCAGACCGAGGTGACCAACGCCATGTTCGACCGCTTCGCCGCCACCGGCTACCGCAGCCGCGCCGAGCAGGACGGCTTCACCTACGGCTTCGTCGGTGCCGATTGGCGGCGCATCGACGGCGGCAGCTGGCGCCATCCGGAAGGGCCCGGCAGCGACATCCGGGGTCGGGCGGCGCATCCCGTGGTCGCGGTGAGCTGGCAGGACGCCGACGCCTACTGCCGCTGGGCGGGCCGGCGGCTGCCCACCGAGGCGGAGTGGGAGAAGGCCGCTCGAGGCAGCGACGGCCGCCGCTACCCTTGGGGCCAGGCGCCGGCTGACGGCAGCCGCGCCAACCTG
>JAKOWB010000070.1 GCA_029781795.1 Pseudomonadota bacterium
CCCGGCTCCACCTGGCAGCAGAGCGCCCAGCGCGGCTCGGCGAAGCAGAAGCGGCCCGAGTTGGGGTCCGCCGCCTCGCCGTCGCCGGGGTCCAGCATGTAGACTACGCTCATGTCGGCACGCGTGTGGCTGTGCGGCACGATGTAGTCGCCGGCGCGGTAGACGTTGGCCCAGCCCAGCTCGATCACGCCGTCCTCGCGCCGCGTCGCCGCGCGGTGGAAGGCCAGCGCGCGGGCGGTCATGAAGGGCCCCAGCAGGTTGTCCCAGGTCTCCGGGTGATAGAGCTTGGTGCCGCCGAGGTGCCGGCCATACTGCTGGCGGAAGGGCTCCTGCTCCGACAGCGCGATCAGCAGGCGCGCCAGCGCGGCGCCGTAAGCCGCGTGGTCGGCGAAGAGCGTGGTGAGGAAGGACTTGGCCTGGTCCGGCGCCGCCAGGCGCTGGCCGGCCGGCCAGGGATCGGGAAGCTGCCTCTCGCTCATGCCGTGCCTTTCCTGCGCCGGAGCTGCCCGAGGTCGGCGCGCTTCACCGCCCCCAGCAGCCAGGCCGTGCCGAAATAGACCACCCCGCCCAGCAGCACCAGCAGCGCAAGGCCGAGGAAGCGGCCGAGACTCGGCCCCTCCAGCCAGCCGGCGATGAGCTGCGCCCCGCCCCAGAGCGAGAGGCCCATGGCGATGGCGGCGGCGAGCTGGCGCGGCACGCGGGCCAGCAGGCGCGTGTCGGCCACCAGCAGGCCGCGCCGCCGCAGCTTCCAGGCCAGGAGGCCGCAGGTGACCCAGGCCGAGAGCGCGGTGGCGCTGGCCAGGCCGAGGAAGCCATAGCCGCGGTCGCGCAGCAGCAGGAAGAGCAGGATGGCGAGGCCGAGGTTGCAGGCGACGCCGGTCAGCGCCGCCTTGAGCGGCGTCACCGTGTCCTCGCGCGCGAAGAAGGCCGGCTGCAGCACCTTGGTCAGCACGAAGGCCGGCAGGCCGGCGGCATAGGCGAAGAGCGCCAGGGCCGTGGCCACGGAATCGTCCGAGGTATAGGCGCCGCGCTCGAAGAGCGCGCGGGCGATGGGCAGCGGGATGGTCATCAGCGCCACGGTGGCCGGCAGGGTCAGCAGGGCGGCGTACTCCAGGCCGCGGTTCAGGCCCTCGCGCGCCGCCACCTCGCCCTCGCTCTGCAGGCGACGCGTCAGCT
>JAKOWB010000075.1 GCA_029781795.1 Pseudomonadota bacterium
CCAGGATGGCGCCGAAGTGGCGCACCGGCACGGCGACGCCGTCGACCTCGCCGGTCTTCGCGCCGCCCAACTCGTCGGGGCGTACGTGGGCCGAGAGCTGGTGGCCGAAGAAGTCGAAGTCGATCCAGCGGCTGGTCTCCCGCCCGACCTGGCAGCCCAGCAGGCCGGCATAGAAGCTTCGCGTTTCCTCGATGTCGCGGATCGGGAAGGCGAGGTGGAAGGGCGGGATGGCGCGCTGGCTCATGTCTTCTTCGCTCCGCTGCCGCTGAGGTTCACCAGCGCGATGCCGGCCAGCAGCACGCCGGTCGCGATCCAGATGGTCGAGTCGAGGCGCTCGCCGAAGAAGACCATGCCCCAGAGGATGCCCGTCAGGGTCACGACGTAGCCCACCTGGCTGAAATAGACCGGCCCGGCGACGCGCACCAGATGGAAGTAGGTGACATAGGCGATGGTCGAGACACAGACATGTGTCAGGATCGCCAGGTCCCGCCACTCCGGCGCCGGCAGTGGCGCATAGGCCTCGCCCAGGGCCAGCATGAAGGGAAACTGCAGCGAGGCCGCCGCCAGCATCATGCCGGCCGCGGCCTGCGGCGCGGTGAGGCCGGCCGGGCGGAACTTGGCGGTGCAGATCGACCCGATGGCGTAGAAGAACGGCGTCAGCAGGCCGACCAGCACCCAGCTGTTGAAGCCGCCGCCGCCGCCCGGAGCGACCAGCAGCAGCACGCCCACCAGGCCCAGCAGGATGCCGGCCATGCGCAGCCAGCGGAAGCGCTCCAGCCCGACGGCCAGCGCCATCAGGAAGGTGATCATCGGCGCCGTGGTGATGACGATGGCCATGAGGCCCGCCGGGATGTGGCCGATCACCAGATAGAAGTTGACGTTGGGCGCGCCGATGCCGAAGGCGCCGGTCAGCAGGTAGAAGCCGAGATAGCGCCGCCCCAGCGGCATGCGCCCGCCGCGCAGGCGCTGCACGGCCAGCAGCGTGACGCCGGCGCCGAAGCACTGCCAGAAGGCATAGCCGAGCGGCGGCACGCCGGCGCCGATGGCGTACTTCGACAGCGAGAAGGAGGTACCCCAGAGCGTGCCGACCACCAGGATCTGGCCGACAGCCAGCCAGGGGTTGAAGCCGCGGCCGGCGCCGCCGGCAGTGAGATCGCTCGCGCTCATGGCTGGACTTGCTAGGCGGCGGGACCAGGGTCCACCAGCGCAGGCTTGGCATGCCCCGTCTGTGCGGAGCGGCCAGCGGACCGAAGACGCGGCCTAGGGGCAGGGCGGCGGCGGAAAGCCCGGCGGGAAGTTCGGCGGGTCGACGCACTCCGACGGCAGCGTGCCGGCGCGGGCCGAACGGTCGATGCGAAGCACCGTAGGCGCGCTGTAGCCCACCAGCCCGATCAGGCCGAGCCGGGCCAAGGCGCGCCTGCGCGTCTCCTGCCTTTGCTCGCGCCCGGAAGCGCTGCTGTCGGCTGCCGCGCGAGGCAGATCGTCGTGTTTCTCAGTCATGGCATCGCCGAACAGGCCCTTACCCCATCGCGCCAGCTTCCCCATAAGCTGCCGAACGCGGGACAGGTGCCTCCCCCAATAGCTGCCGGTATGATCTAATATCCGAGTACATAACGCAATGCCGCAATTGGATAATCTCTCAACCAGCACTCGCGCTCTTCTGCCTGGGCAACTGCTTGCCCGGGGGGTGGCGCGGGCATTCTTCGACCTGGGGTACAGCGTCCTGCTCGAAGTACCGCTGCCCAATGGGCGCCGCGCCGATGTCCTGGCCATCGACGGCGGCGGACAGTTCCTGCTGGTGGAGGTGAAGTCCTCGGTCGCCGACTTCCGGGCCGATGGCAAGTGGCCGGAGTACCAGCCCTTTTGCGACTTCTTCTACTTCGCCGTGCCGGCGGACTTCCCGCGTGCCCTGTTGCCGAACGAGCCCGGCCTGCTGATCGCCGACGGCTATGGGGCCGTGGTGGAGCGGGAGGCCGAGGGCCAGGCCCTGGCGCCGGCCCGCCGCCGCGCGCTGCTGCTGCGCTTCGCCCACCTGGCGGCCACGCGGGTGCAGCAGCTCGTCGATCCGCGGGTCCTCCTGGCCGAGCGTTGAGCGGGCTCGAAACGGCGACGGGCGCTGCGCCTGCCCCTGCTGAGGCAGCGCTGGCGCCCGTCTGAAACCCGTCGTGACGCTGGCCGTAGGCCGGCGGTCTGGAGCGGGACGACCTAGATGAGCTCGACCGAGTCCGCCATCGGGCCCTTCTGGCCCATCCGCACCATCATGCGGACGCGCTGGTTGTTCTCCAGCGCGGTGAGGCCGATGCGGCCGAGGGTACGGGCCGAGATGAAGACGTCCTTGGTGCCGTCGTCGGGCGTGATGAAGCCATAGCCCTTGCCGGCATCGAAGAACTTCACGGTCCCGTCGATCTGGGTGCCGCCGCCACCGCCGCCACCCCCGCCGCCGCCGCCATAGCCGCCACGGTCGCCACCGTAGCCGCCGCGGTCACCGCGGTCGAAGCCGCCCGGCCGCCCGCCGGCCCCGCCGCGCGGCGCGCCGGTGCCCAGGCTGTCGATGCGGTGGATGAAGGACACCTGACGTCCCTTCCGGCCTTCGGCGATGTCGCAGACGATCTTGGTGCCGTCCGGCAGGTCATGCCGTCCGGTCTGCTCGACCACGCTGACGTGCAGGAAAGCGTCCGGCGAACCGTCCGAGAGCTGCACGAATCCGAAGCCCTTGGAGGGGCTGTACCACTTTACTTCGGCGGACACTTCGCGAAGGGAAGGCTCCGGCCAACCACCAGGAGTGCGACCAGTCATCTAGGTACTGAAGCTCCACAATAGACACGCCAACGAGGCCGCCAGGCGCGTGGCTCCGCACAGCCGGTAAAGTCCCTTGCCGCTGCTCGAAGGTTTATCCGACCCGTCCGACCCTTATGCATATCGGACCACGAAGCCGTGCAGGACGCAACGGAAATCACCGCGACCGGCGCAGGGATTCAGTCGCCCCGGCTGGTTGCGATGTAAAATGCCGCGATGCTGTGTCGGTGTGAGCCGCCGGCCTCGGCCGGCTGCGTCAACGCTGTATTTCTCTAGGTTCGCCTTCCTCCACGGGATTGTCCATAGCGTCGATTTCGCTCACCGCGACCGTGGCGCTGATGCGCTCGGCCGAGATGCGCGTGGTGCCGAACCCGATGCGCAGCGTAGCGCGCACATAGCCGATCTCGCCGGCCGCCAGGTTCAGTTCGATGACGTGCTCGCTGTCGGCTGACAGGAAGACCTGGTAGCGGCCAGGTTTGGCATCGCGGAAGAAGACCTCGCCCATGCCGATGCTGCCGACCGAGCGGCCGTTCACCACCACGTCGGGCTGCAGGGCGATCAGCAGCGGCGCCGGCTGGCGGTAGAAATAGATGCGGGCGAGGTCGGGCGGCGGCGCCTCGATGGTGACCAGGGCCTGCTGCAGCGCCACGGGATTGCCGGCCAGGGTCGCGGCCACGACCCGCTCGCCACCGCTCGCCGCCGGGCCCAGGCCCGACGCCAGCAAGGCGAAGCACAGCAGGCGCGTCCACCGCATGGCGGAAATCCTTCCCGGTCACCCCTCGCTCAGGAACGCCGTCCGGATGGCGGCATTCTGAAAGTCTGCGCCCCCGGCCCCGCGTCGTCCAAGGTCTTTCCGGGTCCGCCGGGCCGGCCAAATGCCGCAGCGGGTCTTCGCAGTTGCAATATCGCACCTGCGCAACCATCTTGCGGCGCAGCAGCAGTCTCGCTAGGTTCGCTGCGCTGCGAAAAGCAGCGGGGCGCCCTACGCGGCGGGTGGGAAGGAATTCGGCGGCGATGACGATCCAGAGCTATTGCATCGAGGACCTCTCGGTGGGCATGAGCGCCAGCTATGCCAAGACCGTGACCGACCAGGACATCGTCCGCTTCGCCGACATCTCCGGCGACCACAACCCGGTCCACCTCGACGAAGCCTATGCCGAGAAGACCATGTTCAAGGGCCGCATCGCCCACGGCATGCTCTCGGCCGCCTTCATCTCCACGGTCTTCGGCACGCGCCTGCCGGGCGCCGGCTGCATCTACCTTTCGCAGTCCTTGAAGTTCAAGGCGCCGGTGAAGATCGGCGAGACGGTGGAAGCCACGGTCACCGTCACCGCCATCGATCCGGAGAAGCGCCGCGTCACCTTCCAGACCGTCTGCCGCGTCGGCGACAAGGTCGTGGTGGACGGCGAGGCGCAGCTCATGGTGCCGAGCCGCCAGCGAATTCCGGTGGCGGCGGAGTAGGACCTCCCCGCCTCTGCCTCGGTCCGGCGCCGCCGGCACCGGGAAACGGCCGCGGACCCCCGGGTCCGCCAGCGTCCTTGACCCGCCGCCTTGCCCCGATAGGATGCGCCCCTCCGCGCGCCGGGCCCTTGGCGCGCTTGCCGTTTCCCCAGAGTCCGCCATGACCCGCGACTATAAAGACACCGTCTTCCTGCCGAAGACCGACTTCCCGATGCGCGCCGGGCTGCCCCAGAAGGAGCCCGAGATCCTGAAGCGCTGGGAGGAGGGGCGGCTGTTCGACCGCCTGCGCGCCCAGTCGCGGGACCTGCCGAAGTTCGTGCTGCACGACGGCCCGCCCTACGCCAACGGCAACATCCACATCGGCCACGCGCTGAACAAGATCCTCAAGGACCTGGTCAACCGCACGCAGCAGATGCTGGGCAAGAACGCCCACTACGTGCCGGGCTGGGACTGCCACGGCCTGCCGATCGAGTGGAAGATCGAAGAGGGCTACCGCGAGCGCAAGCAGGACAAGGACGCGGTCGACCGCGTCGAGTTCCGCCAGGAGTGCCGCCGCTTCGCCGAGCACTGGATCGGCGTGCAGACCGGCCAGTTCAAGCGCCTGGGCGTCTTCGGCGACTTCGAGAAGCCCTATACCACCATGTCGTTCGACGCCGAGGCGCAGATCGTGCGCGAGCTCGGCAAGTTCCTGATGACCGGCGGGATCTATCCCGGCGCCAAGCCGGTGCTCTGGTCGGTGGTGGAGAAGACCGCCCTGGCCGACGCCGAGGTCGAGTACCACGAGCACGTCTCGCCGACGATCTGGATCCGCTTCCCGGTGGAAACGCCGAGCGATCCGGCGCTGGCCGGGGCCAGCGTGGTGATCTGGACCACCACGCCCTGGACCATGCCGGGCAACCGCGCCATCGCCTATGCCGAGGACCAGGACTATGTGGTCCTCGAGGTCACGGCGCTGACGGCGGAGAAGTCGGGCGCGAAGGTGGGCGAGACGCTGGTCGCCGCCGCGCCGCTGGCCGAGCAGCTGATGAAGGACGTGGGCTTCGAGGCCCGCATCGTCGCCACGCTGAAGGGCACGGCGCTGGCCGGCACGATCGCCCGCCACCCGCTGAGGGGGCAGGGTTTCGACTTTCCCGTGCCGCTGCTGGCCGGCGATTTCGTGACCATGGATGCCGGCACCGGCTTCGTGCACATCGCCCCCGGCCACGGCGAGGACGACTGGCTGCTGGGCCAGAAGCATGGGCTGGAGGTGCCGCAGACGGTCGGCGGCGACGGCGTGATGCTGGCGCACGTGCCGCTCTTCGCCGGCACCGCGGTCTATGACCAGAACGGCAAGGAAGGCACCACCAACGGCGCCGTCATCAAGGCGATGGCCGCGGCCGGCGGGCTGCTGCACAAGGGCAAGCTGCGCCACAGCTATCCGCACTCCTGGCGCTCCAAGGCGCCGCTGATCTTCCGCAACACCCCGCAGTGGTTCATCTCGATGGAGGCCAACAGTCTGCGCGACAAGGCGCTGAAGGCGATCGACGCCACGCGCTTCGTGCCGGCCGCCGGGCAGAACCGCCTGCGCTCGATGATCGAGCAGCGGCCGGACTGGTGCGTCTCGCGCCAGCGCCTCTGGGGCACGCCGCTGCCGCTCTTCGTCGAGAAGAAGACCGGCCAGCCGCTGAAGGACCAGACGGTCATCGACCGCATCGCCGCCGCCTTCGAGAGCGAGGGCGGCGATGCCTGGTTCAATTCGCCGCCGCAGCGCTGGCTCGGCAACGACTACAAGGCCGAGGACTACGACCAGGTGATGGACGTGGTCGAGGTCTGGTTCGACAGCGGCTCCACCCACTCCTTCGTGCTGGAGAAGCGGCCGGAGCTGAAGTGGCCGGCCGACCTCTATCTCGAAGGGTCGGACCAGCACCGCGGCTGGTTCCACTCCTCGCTGCTGGAATCCTGCGGCACGCGCGGGCGCGCGCCCTATGACGCGGTGCTGACGCACGGCTTCACGCTCGACGAGAAGGGCGAGAAGATGTCGAAGTCCAAGGGGAACGTGACCGACCCCCTGAAGGTGATCCAGGAAAGCGGCGCCGACATCCTGCGCCTCTGGGTCGCCAGCACCGACTACTCGCAGGACCAGCGCATCGGGCCGGAGATCCTGAAGGCCCAGGTCGAGGCCTATCGCCGCCTGCGCAACACGCTGCGCTACCTGCTGGGCGCGCTGGACGGCTTCACCCCGGCCGAGCGCCTGCCGGCCGGCGAGCTGCCGGAGCTGGAGCGCCTGGTGCTGCACCGCCTGCGCCAGATCGAGCTGCTGGTGCGCCAGGCGACGGAGGACTTCGACTTCCATGCCATCTACCGCGCGCTGCACGACTTCTGCGCGGTGGAGCTCTCGGCCTTCTACTTCGACGTCCGCAAGGATGCGCTCTATTGCGACCGGCCGGACGCACCGCGCCGCCGCGCCTATCGCACGGTGCTGGAGCAGATCTTCCTCAATCTCACCTCCTGGCTCGCCCCCATCCTCTGCTTCACCGCCGAGGAGGCCTGGCTCGCCTGGGGCCGGGGCGAGGAGGAGTCGGTGCACCTGCGCAACCATCCGCACCTGCCGGCCGACTGGACCGACGCCGAACTGGAGGCGCGCTGGGAGCGCCTCAAGGCGGTGCGCCGCGTGGTCACCGGCGCGCTGGAGCTGGCCCGGGCCGAGAAGGTCATCGGCGCCTCGCTGCAGGCGGCGCCGACGGTCCACATCGCCGATCCCGAGCTGCTGGCGCTCTGCCAGGAGGTCGACATGGCCGAACTCGCCATCACCTCGGGCCTGACCCTCGCGGCAGGCGAGGGCCCGGCCGGCGCCTTCCGCCTGGCCGAGGTGCCGGGCGTCGCGGTCGAGGCCACGCCGGCCACGGGCGAGAAGTGCCAGCGCTGCTGGCAGGTGCTGCCCGAGGTCGGCCACAACCACGCCCACCCGGACCTCTGCGACCGCTGCGCCGACGCGGTGGACGCCATCGACAGGGCGGCCTGATGACGCAGCCGTTGACCCGGGCTCAAGTGCTGCGGCGGCTGGTCCTGGTCGCCCTGCTGGTGCTGGCGCTGGATCAGGCGACCAAGCTGCTGATCCGCCTGGTGCTGGCCGACGACCTGCCGATCGAGGTCACCGGCTTCTTCAACATCGTGCTGGCCTACAACAAGGGCGTGTCCTTCAGCCTGCTGACCATGGACGGCGGGCACGGCCCCTACCTGCTGACCGGCCTGTCGCTGCTGATCATCGGCTGGCTGGTCTGGTGGGTCCGGCGCAACCCGCGCGGCTTCTATGGCCTGCTGGCCGGATTGATCGTCGGCGGCGCCATCGGCAACGTGTTGGATCGCCTCTACCTCGGCGCCGTGGTCGACTTCCTCGACTTCCATGCCTTCGGCTGGCACTGGCCGGCGTTCAACGTGGCCGACAGCGGGGTGGTTATCGGGGCGCTCGGCCTGATCGGCGATGGCTTGTTCGCCCGCCGGACCGGGAGTAAATAGGACCGGCTTCGAGGGGGCCCGCTCGAGATTCGCGAGGCGTTTTGCCGATGTCTGCACAGCACCTGATCCGTCCCCTGCTCCTGACCCTGGCGCTCGCCGGCCTGGCCGGCTGCAGCGGCTTCAAGGAGCAGCTTGGCCTGACCAAGCAGTCACCCGACGAGTTCCGGGTGGTGGCACGCGCGCCGCTGTCCATGCCGCCCGACTTCAATCTTGTCCCGCCTTCGCCCGGCGCGCCGCGCCCGCAGGAGGGCACGCCGACCGACCAGGCCCGTACCGCCGTCTTCGGCGGTCCGGGCGGCGCCCAGCCGCTGGGCAGCCCGGGGCCGGACGACCAGGCGTTTCTCGATGCCGCCGGCGCGGCCAACGCCGACCCCTCGATCCGCCAGGTGGTCGACGCCGAGACGCGGCAGATCAACAGCGAGTCCGAGAGCTTCATCGACTCGCTGATCTTCTGGCGCAGCCCGGAGGCGCCGGGCACCGTGGTCGACCCCGCCGCCGAGCAGGCCCGCATCCGCGAGAACCAGGCGCTGGGCCGCCCGGTGACCGAGGGCGACACGCCGACCATCGAGCGCCGCGAGAAGGGCATCCTGGAAGGCATCTTCTAGGGGTCCGGCCGGCGGCGCGGAGCAAGAGGGCATCGCTGTAGCCGTGCGCGCCGCCGCCAACGCCAGCGACATCCGCCAGGACTTCTGGCTCTATCGCCTGCTGCCCAGCGCGCTTCGCCCCTATGCCAGCTTGGCGCGGCTGGACCGGCCGAGCGGCACCTGGCTGCTGCTGTTGCCCTGCTGGTGGGCGCTGGCGCTGGCGCCGGCCGCGGCGGGGGCCTGGCCCGACTGGCGGCTCGTCCTGCTGTTCGCCGTCGGCGCCCTGGTGATGCGCGGCGCCGGCTGCACCATCAACGACATCGCCGACCGCGCGTTCGACGCCAAGGTGGCGCGCACCGCGACCAGGCCGCTGCCGTCCGGCGCGGTGACCTTGCGGCAGGCGCTGGTCTTCCTGGCGCTGCAGCTCGCCCTCGGCCTCGCCATCCTGCTCTGCCTCAACGTCACCGCCATCGGCGTCGGCGCGGCCTCGCTGCTGCTGGTCGCGACCTACCCCTTCATGAAGCGCGTGACCTACTGGCCGCAGGCCTTCCTCGGCCTGACCTTCAACTGGGGCTGCCTGCTGGGCTGGGCGGCGGCGACCGGCGGGCTCGACTGGCCGGCACTGGCGCTCTATGCCGCCGGCCTCAACTGGACCCTGGTCTATGACACCATCTATGCCCACCAGGACCGGGTCGACGACCTGCTGGTCGGCGTGAAGTCCACCGCCCTCAAGTTCGGCCGCGCCACGCGCGCCTGGATCAGCGGCTTCGCCCTGCTGGCGGTCGGCCTCTGGGCGCTGGCCGGCTGGCTGCACGGCGTCGCCTGGCCCTGGTATGCCGGCATCGCCCTGGCGGCGCTGCACCTCGGCTGGCAGGTCGCCACGCTCGATATCGACGATCCGCAGGGCTGCAAGCGGCGCTTCCAGTCCAACCGCTGGACGGGTCTGCTGCTGGTGCTCGGCGCCCTCGCCGCCGCCGCCTGGACGCGCTACGCCTGATGGCCGCCGCCGACTGGGGCGCGCGGCGCGACCCCGCTGCCTTCATCCGCGCCAACACCACGCTGGAAAGCACCGTCCTGGTGCCCGAGCTCAGGCTGCATCAGGCCTCGACCCTGGTGCCGCTGTGGGAAGCCAGCGAGGCCGAACTGGAGCGCCAGGGCGTGCCGCCGCCCTATTGGGCCTTCGCCTGGGCCGGCGGGCAGGCGCTGGCGCGCTACCTGCTGGACAATCCGGGCCTGGTCGCCGGCAAGCGGCTGCTGGATTTCGGCGCCGGCAGCGGGCTGCAGGGTCTGGCGGCGAAGCGGGCCGGCGCGGCCAGCGTCCTGGCGGTCGACATCGACCCCATCGCCTGCGCCGCCATCCGCCTCAATGCCGAAGCCAACGCCCTGGCGATCCAGGTCAGCGCCGAGGACTGGATCGGCCGCGACAACCCCGGCTGGGACGTGATCCTCGCCGGCGACGTCTGCTACGAGAAGCCCATGGCCGGCCGGGTCGAGGCCTGGCTGCGGCGCCTGGCGGGCGAGGGGACCCTGGTTCTGGTGGGCGATCCCGGCCGCACCTACTTCCCGCGCCAGGGCATGGAACGCATCACCGGCTACGCGGTGAAGACCACGCGCGAGATCGAGGACACCGACCTGCGCAACGCCGTCGTCTGGCGCCTGCTGCCCGGCTGAGGCAGTCTCGGGCGCCATGCCCACCGCCTTCGACCACCTGCACACGCCGGCGCTGACCTTGCGGCGCCTCCGCCTCGCCGACGCGCCGACGATCTTCGAGCGCTATGCCCGCGATCCGGCGGTCACCCGCTATATCTCCTGGCCGCCGCACCGCAGCCTCGCCGAGACCACGGATTTCCTGGAGCGCGTCGGCCGCGCCGCGGCGAAGGGCCGGGGCCATGCCTATGCCATTCTGCCGGCCGGCGAGGCGGCGCTCTGCGGCGCCATCGGCTACGACCTGCATGGCCCCAAGATCACCGTCGGCTACGTCCTGGCGCGGAGCCATTGGGGCCAGGGCCTCGCCAGTGCGGCGCTCGGCGCGCTGACCGGCTGGGCGCTGGCGCAGCCCGAGCTCTGGCGCGTCGAGGCCCTCTGCCACCCCGACAACCGCGGCTCGCTCGCGGTTATGGGCAAGTGCGGCTTCCTGCAGGAGGGCCTGCTGCGGCGCGAGGCGATCTTCCCCAACCTCTCGCCTGAGCCGCAGGACTGCCTGATCCTGGCCAAGACGCGCTGACGGCTCAGGCGATCTCGCCGTCCAGTCGCTCGACCACGGTGAAGCCGTCCAGCGCCAGCACCGCCTGGTGGCGCCGCAGCCGGGCCTCGAAGGCGCGGCGCGCCTCTGGCCGGGCAATGCGGTCCAGCAGCAGGGCCTCGAGCTCTTCGCCCGGGTGATGCTCCGCCGCCAGACGGGCCTGGATCTCGCGCTGCCACAGCGCCGGGTGCGGCCGCCCCTCGGCCGACACCGCCGCCAGGGCGACCAGCCCGCCGTCCAGCGCCAGGGGCCCGTGGTTGCCGACATAGACCGCGGTCACCGCCGGCGCCGGCCCGACCTCGGGCGTGAAGCAGCCCAGGGGCAGGTGGCCGTAGGTGTAGTTCATGCGCTCGGTCTCGTGCATGAAGGCGAGCTGCCCCGGGGTCAGCCAGTTCAGCGCGACGCGGCTGGCGACGCCCGGCACCGCGGCCAGCGTCGAGGTCACGGCGCCATAGCGTGCGACATGCGCGGCATAGACCACGTCGAAGCCGGCCAGGCGCCCGTAAGTCACTGGTATGTCAGCGGAATCGCCGAACTTCCGGCGTAGCTGCTCGGGCGAGCGGTTGGAGCCGTGGGCCAGCACCGGGACTCGGCTGGCCAGGTCGAGAGCTCGCCAGCCATCGGCGCTCAGCGCCCGTGCCGTACCGCCGGTGAAGAGATAGGACTCTTCCGGCGCAGGGTAGGGATAGTCCGTCGCCAGGGCCAGCAGGCCGGCGGGGTCACGCGGCAGTGTCCAGGGCAAGGGCGCCTCGCCGACCGACGGTCAGTGGTCAGTCAGTGCAGGGCGGATGCTCTTCGTCGCGCGTCTCGATGCGATAGCGCACGTTGCAGGAGTCGACGGTGCCCCAGGCACGCCTGGCCCACTCCTTCTTCGCGGCCTGATAGTCGACGAAGGGGCCGATCCACTCCTCCGACGCGCCGGCGGCCACCTTGGCGAAGTGCGTATCCGTATATTCGCCGCCGACAACCCAATACCGTGTCATTCCAGGGGGGTCCTTTCCTTTGGCTCTTGTCCCCGTACCACGGACTACAACGTGGTCAATCCCCGTCCGGTCCGCAAGTTGCCAATATAACGGAGCCGCTAACCTATCTGGCATGTGGCTTTTGCAGCCCCCGGTCGAGTCCGGCGGGATGCTTGGTCAAAGGCAAGGCAAGGTCTTGCCCTGCTCATGCCTTGTTCAGACCACCCGGCGCAGCCATCCTCTTCTCCACAAGACTCCAAGGGGGACCGACCATGGGTTTGGGACTGGACGGGTTCACGATCTTTGCCATCGTGATGGGGCTGCTGGCCGTCGTGCTGGTGCTGCAGGGCGTGCGCGTCGTGCCACAGGGCAACGAGTACACGGTAGAGCGCTTCGGCCGCTACACCCGCACCCTGCGCCCGGGCCTGCATGTCATCGTCCCCATCGTCGACCGTATCGGCGCCAAGATGAACATGATGGAGAACGTGCTGGACGTGCCCTCGCAGGTGGTCATCACCCGCGACAATGCCCGGGTCCAGGCCGACGGCGTGGTCTTCTACCAGGTGCTGGACGCCGCCAAGGCGGCCTATGAGGTGAAGCAGCTGCAGGTCGCGGTGCTGAACCTCACCATGACCAACATCCGCACCGTCATGGGTTCGCTCGACCTCGACGAGCTGCTGTCGCAGCGCGACCAGATCAATGCCCGACTGCTGGCCGTGGTGGACGAGGCGACGGCGCCCTGGGGCCTCAAGGTCACGCGCATCGAGATCAAGGACATCGCGCCGCCCGACGACCTGGTGGCCGCCATGGCGCGGCAGATGAAGGCCGAGCGCGAGAAGCGCGCCCAGGTGCTGGAGGCCGAGGGCGACCGCCAGGCCGCCATCCTGCGCGCCGAGGGCGAAAAGCAGTCGCAGATCCTGCAGGCCGAGGGCCGGCGCGAGGCCGCCTTCCGCGATGCCGAGGCACGCGAGCGCGCCGCCGAGGCCGAGGCCAAGGCGACCGAGGCGGTGAGCCAGGCCATCGCCGGCGGCAACACGCAGGCGATCAACTACTTCGTGGCCCAGAAGTACGTCGACGCCCTGGCCAAGTTCGCCGGCTCGACCAACCAGAAGGTGCTCTTCCTGCCGCTCGACGCCACCAGCCTCGCCGGCTCGATCGGCGGCATCGCCGAGATCGTCAAGGAGACCTTCGGCGGCGAGGGCGGCGGTGGCCGCGGCGGGGCGACACCGGGCCGCTCGCAGCTTCCGCCCAGCGGACGTGGCGCCTAGGGCGAATTGCAGGTAACGCCAGGGATCGCCATATCCCTGGCAGGGAGAAACGCAGCGATGGCAGCCTTCCTCGCGGGCATCGAATTCTGGTGGTGGTGGGCGCTGGCCGCCGGCCTGTTGCTGGTCGAGATCCTGGCCCCCGGCTTCTTCTTCATCTGGTTCGCCGCCGCCGCCGCGGTGATGGGCCTGGTGCTGCTGGCCATTCCGGGCCTCGCCTGGGAATGGCAGCTCATCCTCTTCGGCGTACTGGGCGTCGCCGCGCTCTGGGGTGGGCGCGCGGTCTTCAAGCGCCGGCCCCAGGCGCCCACCGACCAGCCGAACCTCAACCGCCGCGGCGACGGCTACGTCGGCCGCCACCTGACGCTGGTCGAGGCGATCCGCGACGGCTATGGCTGGGCCAAGGTGGACGACAGCCGCTGGCGCGTCGTCGGCCCCGACCTGCCGGCCGGCAGCCATGTGCGCGTCGTCGCCGCCGAGGGCGCGACGCTCAGGGTCGCGCCGCTCTGAGCGGCCTCGCGATCTTGTGCGCCCCTGCGGCATGTCCGCTCACTGGCCGCTGCCGGGCGCCCCTGCCATAGTTCGGCCCCCTTGCGGCCCTTTGCTGCCGCCGCCCGTCCGCTTCCCGGAGGATCGCTGCCCGTGCGCCTCTTGCGTCTCTCCCTCGTCGGCCTGCTGCTCGGCCTCGCTTTCGTCCGTCCGGCCGGCGCCAAGGTCTTCGATGCCGCGTCCTTCACCCTGCCCAACGGCCTCACCGTCGTGGTGGTGGAAAACCATCGCGCGCCCGTGGTCACCCAGATGATCTGGTACCGCGTCGGCGCCGCCGACGAGGTGGCCGGCAAGTCGGGCCTCGCCCACTTCCTCGAGCACCTGATGTTCAAGGGCACCGAGACCGCCAAGGCCGGCGAGTTCTCCGCCGTGGTGGCCGAGAACGGCGGCACCGAGAACGCCTTCACCAGTCGCGACTACACCGGCTACTGGCAGACCGTGGCGAAGGACCGGCTGGAGACGGTCATGCGCTACGAGGCCGACCGCATGCAGCACATCGTGCTGACCGACGACGTGGTCTATCCCGAGCGCGATGTCATCGTCGAGGAGCGGCGCCAGCGCATCGACGCCAATCCCTCCTCGCAGCTCGACGAGGCCATGATGGCGGCGCTGTTCCAGAACCACCGCTACGGCGTGCCCATCATCGGCTGGCAGCACGAGATGGAGGGCCTGACCACGGCCGACGCGCTGGCCTTCTACCGGAAATGGTACGGCCCGGATAACGCCATCCTGGTGATCGGCGGCGACGTCACCGTCGACGAGGTGAAGCCGCTGGTCGAGAAGTACTACGGTCCCCTGGTGCCGGTCGGCGTGCCGGCCGAGCGCGTGCGCGTGCTGGAACCGCCGCCGACCGCTGCTCGCACGGTGACGCTGAAGTCGCCGCAGGTGGCCGAGCCGCAGTGGTACCGCGCCTACCTGCTGCCGCACCGCAAGGACCTCGCCGAGGGCGACCTCGAGGCACTGCAGCTCCTGTCCGAGATCCTCGGCGGCAGCGCCACCAGCCGACTCTACAAGTCGCTGGTGGTGGACCAGGGCCTCGCCACCTCGGCTGGCGCCTACGACCGCTCCGACGCGCTGGACTACCCGACCTTCCATCTCGCCGCCGCGCCGCGCCAGGGCGTCGAGCTGGCGACGGTGGAGCAGGCCATGCAGGCCGAGATCGACAAGCTGGTCCAGGGCGGCGTGACCGAGGAGGAGCTGCGCCTGGCCAAGGACCGGCTGCAGGCCAGCGCCGTCTTCGCCCGCGACGAGCCCTCGACCGGCCCGCACGTCATCGGCGCCGCCATGGCCACCGGCGAGACGCTGGAGCACATCCAGTCCTGGCCCGAGCGGGTCGAGGCCGTGACCGTGGAGCAGGTGAACGCGCTGCTGCGCGAATTCCTCAAGCCGGAGCGCTCTGTCACCGGCTACCTCCTGCCGCAGGAGCCCTCGTGATGAACGCCCTGATTTCCCGCGTCGCTGGCGCCGCAAGCCTGCTGCTGCTGGCCGCCCTGCCGGCCGAGGCCATCCAGATCGAGCGCGTGGTCTCGCCCGGCGGCATCGAGGCCTGGCTGGTGGAGGAGCACTCCAACCCCATCATGGCGATCTCCTTCTCCGTCGCCGGCGGGGCCGCGATCGACCCCGCGGGCCAGGAGGGGCGCGCGCGCATGACCGCAGCGCTGCTCGACGAGGGCGCCGGCGATCTCGACTCGCAGGCCTTCCAGGGCGAGCTCGACCGCCTCTCGATCCAGCTCGGCTTCTCGGCCAGCGACGACGATCTCAGCGGCTCGGTGATCACGCTGACCAAGACGCGCGACCGCGCGGCCGAGCTGCTGCACCTGGCGCTGACCGAGCCGCGCTTCGACGCCGAGCCGGTGGAGCGCATCCGCAGCCAGCTTCTCGTG
>JAKOWB010000076.1 GCA_029781795.1 Pseudomonadota bacterium
GGCTGACGCATATCTGGAAGAGCTGCGCCGCAGCGTGGACCGGCCCGCCAAACGGGAGGGCATCCCGATCGAGCAGGCGTGGGAGATCGCCCGCGAGGAGGAGCGCAAGCGCCGTGAGCGCGATCTGCGTCTGGCCCGCCAGCAGGAGCGCGCTGCTCTGGCGCAGGAGCGGGCGCAGACGCGCCTGGTGCGTGTCGGGACACAGGCCATGCTGCCGCTCCTGAACGCGATGACGGCCGGGTTTTCCAGCCTGAGCGAGACCGGCAACCGGGCGATGAGCTCGCTGAACAAGCTGAACACTGCGCTGGCCGGGATGCAGATGGCCGGCTCGATGATGGGCGGGAGACTCGGCGGCTCCCTGATGGGCATCGGATTCATCGGCACCATTGCGACCAGCATCGGGATGGCCGTGGCGCAGGCGGTGGACGCCGCGACGGCGCGTAAGGAGCAGCAGGCTGAAGAGGCAGCCGCGCGAACGGCGGCGCAAGAAGCTCGAATGAACGCGGAGCGGTGGCGGGAATGGGTAAAGAAACAACCCACCGCTGCGGTATTCGGAGGCGCGCCCGGCGATGAGGGCGCTTACAGGCGATACGGCCGACGCCAGGCCGAACTGTGGGACCAGATCGCTACGAGGCTGGAGCGGTCTGCGCAGATCCAGGAATCAGCCCGCGAGGCCCGGAGGCGTGCAGAGGCCCTGCGCCGCGCCAACCTGACGCCGGAGGAGCGGGCGCGCGAGACCGCCCAGGAGCTGCAAACTGCAGCGGCCGAACTCCGAAAGTCCGCAGCCGACCTGCTGACCATCGAGAAGGGCAGCCAGACGGCGCTGCGGATGCAGGAGCAGGCCAACGACCTGGAGCGCCGTGCGAACGAGCTTCTGGAGGACATCGCGAAGAACACGCAGACCTGGGCGGAAGGGGCGCTGGAGGTCATTGGCGGCGGGCCGCGCCTGCAGCGGGCACTGTCGCTGTCCGAACTCCAGGGCGGGCGGCGGACCGTGACGCTCAACTTCAGCGGCATCACGGACGAGGTGGCGGCGGCGCTGGCCCGCCGCTTCGGCCCGATGATCTGGGACGCTCTGCGCCAGCTGGGATATCTGCCCGGCTAGGTTTGCGGCAGCTGGCGGGTGCAGTGCCCGCAGACAACCGCGGCATCCGGGATGACCATCTGGCACCACGGACAGCGTCGACGTGCGTCTGCT
>JAKOWB010000084.1 GCA_029781795.1 Pseudomonadota bacterium
GGGGGTCAGCCCGCCGATATCGGCATGGTGGCCGCGGCTGCCGACATAGAACAGCACCTCGGTCCCGGCCTGATCGAACACCGGGGTGATCACGGTGACGTCGGGCAGGTGGGTGCCGCCATTGTAGGGGTTGTTGAGCGCGATCACGTCGCCCGGCCGCAGCGTGCCGGCACGCGCCGTGATCACGGTGCGGACGCTGGCGCCCATCGAGCCGAGATGCACCGGCATGTGCGGCGCGTTGGCGACCAGCATGCCGGCCGGGTCGAACACCGCGCAGGAGAAATCGACCCGCTCCTTGATGTTCACCGAATAGGCGGTGTTCTGCAGGGTCACGCCCATCTGCTCGGCGATCGACATGAAGAGGTTGTTGAAGACCTCCAGCATCACCGGGTCGACCGAGGTGCCGACGGCATAGGCCCGGCGCGCCGCCACCGCGCGCGTCATCACCAGATGCCCCTGCGCCGTCATCTCGACCTGCCACTCGGGCTCGATCACGTTGGTCGAGTTGGCCTCGATCACGATGGCGGGACCCAGGATCTTCGCCCCCGCGCCCAGGGTCGCGCGGTCATAGACCGGCGCATCCCACCACTTGCCGTGCGAGAAGAGCCTGGTGCTGTCGATCGGCGCCGCCTCCCTCGCCGCGCCGGCCTCGAGGAAGGTATCCTCGGCGCCGGCACCGGTGGAACCCACGACCTCGACCGACACCGCCTCGACGATGTGGCGCTTGCCGGCCACCACGAAGCCGTAGCGCTGGCGGTGCAGGCGCTCGAAGTCGGCGACGATCTCCTCCGCCGTGCCGAAGGCGGCGACCAGGGCCGAATCCGTGCCCTCGTAGCGCAGGTGGACGCGGCGGTGCACGGTGATGTTCTTGTCCGCGATGCCCTGGGCCTCGACCTCGCGGCGGGCGTCGGCGATCAGCGGCTCGTAGAGATCGGGCAGGCCCGGCAGGGCCTCGGTCAACTCGGCCTCGACCGCCTTCTCGCGCAGGGCGCGGATGTCGGCCAGGCCCATGCCATAGGCCGAGAGCACGCCGGCATAGGGGTGCAGGAAGACCTTGGTCATGCCGAGCTGGTCGGCCACCAGGCAGGCATGCTGCCCGCCGGCGCCGCCGAAGCACTGCAGCGTGTACTCGGTCACGTCGTAGCCGCGCTGGACCGAGATCTCCTTGATGGCGTTGGCCATGTTGGCCACGGCGATGGTCAGGAAGCCCTCGGCCACGGCCTCCGGCGACTTCGCCTCGCCGGTCGCGGCCTCGATCTCCTTCGCCATGGCGCCGAACTTCTGCCGCACCACCTCGACGTCGAGCGCCTGGTCGGCGTTCGGGCCGAAGACCTTGGGGAAGTGCTTCGGCACGATCTTGCCGAGCATGACGTTGCAGTCGGTCACCGCCAGCGGGCCGCCGCGGCGATAGCAGGCCGGGCCGGGATTGGCGCCGGCGCTGTCGGGTCCGACGCGGAAGCGCGCGCCGTCGAAGTGCAGGATGGAGCCGCCGCCGGCCGCGACCGTGTGGATGCGCAGCATGGGCGCGCGCATGCGCACGCCGGCCACCTGGGTCTCGAAGGCGCGCTCGTACTCGCCGGCGTAGTGCGACACGTCGGTGGAAGTACCGCCCATGTCGAAGCCGATGATCTTGTCGAAGCCGGCCATCTCGGCCGTGCGCACGGCGCCGACGATGCCGCCGGCCGGGCCGGAGAGGATGGAGTCCTTGCCCTGGAAGAAGCGCGCGTCGGCCAGGCCGCCGTTCGACTGCATGAACATCAGGCGCGCGCCGCCGAGCTGGCGGGCCACCTGGTTCACATAGCGGCGCAGGATCGGCGAGAGGTAGGCGTCGACCGTGGTGGTGTCGCCGCGGCTCACCAGCTTCATCAGCGGCGAGGTCTCGTGGCTGGTGGAAACCTGGGTAAAGCCGATCTCGCGGGCGATCTCGGCCAGCCGCGCCTCGTGCGCGGTGTAGCGATAGCCGTGCATCAGCACGATGGCGACCGAGCGGAAGCCCTGGTCGAAGGCGGCCTTGAGGCCGGCGCGCGCCGCGCCCTCGTCCAGCGTCCGCTCGACCGTGCCGTCGGCATGCAGCCGCTCGTCGATCTCCAGCACCCGGTCGTAGACGCGGTCCGGCAGCCTGATGTGGCGGTCGAAGATCTTCGGCCGCGCCTGGTAGCCGATGCGCAAGGCGTCGGCGAAGCCCCGGGTGATGGCCAGCAGCGTGCGGTCGCCCTTGCGCTCCAGCAGCGCGTTGGTGGCGACGGTGGTGCCCATCTTCACGTGGTCAACCTGGTCGGCCGGGATGGCCGCGCCCTTGGCCACGCCCATGAGGTCGCGGATGCCCTGGATGGCCGCGTCCTCGTACTGCTCCGGGTTCTCCGACAAGAGCTTGTGCGTGGTCAGGCTGCCGTCCGGGCGCCGCGCCACGATGTCGGTGAAGGTGCCGCCGCGGTCGATCCAGAACTGCCAGCGGCCGGAAGCGGTGGGAGCGGTGGACATGGGGACACTGCCTTGAGGAAACAGGTGAGGAGGCCCCTGTGGTGGCCGCCGGACCGCCCCTTGTCAACGGCTGCGGCATGCCCCGGGGAACCGGGGGCAACGGGACGCACTGGTCCGGCGCCGCACGGCATGGCAAGAAACGCCCATGAGCATCTGGGGCAAGATCGTCGGCGGCGCGGCCGGCTTCGCCGTCGGCGGGCCGATCGGCGCGCTGCTGGGTGGCCTGGCCGGTCACGCGGTCGATGCCATGTCCGGCGACATGAAGCGGGTGGAGTCGCAGCCCGAGCCGCCGCCGCAGGATGGCGCCCATTTTGGCGACGCCCGGCCAGAGGGAACCCGACAGATCGCCTTCACCATCGGCGTCATCGTGCTGGGTGCCAAGATGGCCAAGGCCGACGGACTGGTGACGCCGGACGAGATCCGCGCCTTCCGCGAGGTCTTCCACGTGCCGCCGGACGAGGTGCGCAACGTCGGCCGGGTCTTCGACCTGGCGCGGCGCGATTCGCGCGGCTACGAGCCCTATGCCCGCCAGCTCGGCCGCTTGTTCCAGCACCAGCCCAAGGTGCTGGAGGAACTGCTGGACGGGCTGTTCCACATCGCCCGCGCCGATGGCCGGGTGGCCGAGGTGGAACTCGCCTATCTGGAGGGGGTCGCCCGCCTCTTCGGCTTCGACCAGGCAGCCTGGAAGCGTATCCGCGCCGCCAACCTGGGTGAGGCCAGCGACGATCCCTACACCATCCTCGGCGTCGAGCCGGGCGCCGACCTGGAAGACATCAAGAAGGCGCACCGCGCCCTTGTGCGCGAACACCACCCCGATCGCCTGGTGGCCCAGGGCCTGCCGCCCGAGTTCGTCAAGGTGGCGACCGAGAAACTGGCCAAGATCAATGCCGCCTGGGACGAGGTCAGGAAGCAGCGGGCGGAATGAATCAGGAAGCGCCCCGCAGCAGGTCCATCAATGGCGCGACCGGCGCGGTGCCGGTGAAGCCTTCCAGCAGGCCTTCCAGGCGCTCCACCCGCTCCGCCGCCATCTGTCCCTCGCCGCAGGTGCCGAGCTTGGCAAAGAGTTCGGCACGGCTCAGCGGATTGTCCGGGCTGCCGCGCACCGTCCGGGCGAGGACGTCCAGGGTCTTGCCGCCGGCCAACGCGATTTCCAGTCGGTCGTAGTCCTCGGTCGAGACTCCGGGCAGCGGCAAGGGCTCGGCGAAAGGCTGCAGGACGATCCGGGAAGCGAGGTCGCGCAGCCCGGCATCGGCCAGCGCCGCCGGCGCGAAGTGCCTGGGCGCCACGCTGCCCTCGGCGAGCGCCACCGCCAGGCACCAGGGGATGGAAAAGCGCGCCTCGTCGCCGTTCGCCGGCAGGGCGTAGCGCACCACGCCGATCTGCCGGTCCGACATGGAGACGCGGATCGCGGCGACGGTCCCGGCCGTCACCCGGCCCTCGGCCCGCAGCGCCAGGATCGCGTCAAGCGGCCGGCCCATGTAGGAGCAGCAGGGGTAGGCCTTGACCCAGAGGCCGTGCTGCTCGATGGCGAGCGGCGGCGGCAAGGGCGGCAGGCGCGCGCCACTGGCCGCCGCGTCGGCGCCGAAGATGCCGGTGAAGCCCCAGGTCCCCGCCAAGGCGTCCGGTACCGCCGTCAGGCCTTCCGCCGCCAGGGCCGCGGCCACGACGCCATTGTGCGCCGCCCAGCCGGCATGGAAGGGCTTGGCGCCGCTGCCGAACTGGGCCTTCAGGCCGCCGGCCATGGTAGCGCCGAGGGACAGCGCGGTCATGACGCCCGCGCCGTCCAGCCCGCGCAGCACCGCCACGGCGCCCGCGGCGGCGACGCTGCCCAGGGTCACGGTGGAGTGCCAGCCGATCTCGTAGTGGCCGGGGTTCAGGATCTCGCCCAGGCGGTCCATCACCTCCAGCCCGGCGATGTAGGCGCGCAGCACCTGCCCGGCGGTGGCGCCGCGCGCCTCGCCCTCGGCCAGCAGCGCCGGTACCAGCACGGCGCTGGGGTGCGCCAGGGTCGGCGCGTCGTGGTCGTCGAAGTCGAGGGCATGCGCCGCCGTGCCGTTCACCAGCGCCGCCAGCGGCGCGCTGGCCCGCCCGCCGCCGACCAGGCTGGCCGGCCCCGTGCCCCAGCCGCCGACGGCACGCCGTACGGCGACAGCGGCCGGCAGGCCCACGCCGGCCACCATGCAGGCGACGGTATCGATCAGTGCGTCCTGCGCCCGGCGCGTGGCGCGATCGGAGGGACGCCAGGCGGGATCGGCCATCCAGGCGGCGAGGCGCGTCCACGCGGCGGTGGCGGGGGTATTGGCGTTAGCGGACATGGCCAGGCGCCCGGGCTCAGTTGGAGCAGATGAAGCCCCAGGACTCGGCACGGCAGTTCGGCACCTCCGGCGGCGGGCGGCGCCAGACGCGATAGTCGGCGCCGAAAAGCTGGTAGTGGCAGACCAGCGCCGGCTGGCCGCCGATGGCCTCCACGCTGTAGCCGCTGGGCCCGCTGGATTGCGGCGTCGCCACCCAGTTGCCGTCGCTGCCGGTCAGCGCGACGGTGCCGCGCGCATCGGTCGGACAGCGCACGTCCCACTGCTCGGCCAGGGCAGCGGTCGGCAAGAGCAGCACGGCACCCAGCAAGGCGGCGGCGATACGCATGGCAGTCTCCGGAGCGTGGACGGCCAGCGAGTGTCGGGGCTTCCGCCAGCGGCGGTCAAGGCGGCGCCAGAGGCGGCAGCTCACCCCTGCCCGATCAGCGCCAGCCACTCGTCCTCGCTCAGCATGGCGACGCCCAGCTCCTTCGCCTTGTCGGCCTTGGAGCCGGCGTCGGCGCCGACCACGACATAGTCGGTCTTCTTCGAGACCGACCCGGCGACCTTGGCGCCCAGCGCCTCGGCGCCGGCCTTGGCCTGGTCGCGGGTCAGCCGGGCCAGGGTGCCGGTGAAGACCACGGTCTTGCCGGCGACCGGGCTGTCCTGCGCCGCCGCCGCGACCGCGTCCTCGACCGTCAGCTCCGCCTCCAGGTCTTTGATGACCTTGAGATTGTGCGGCTCGGCGAAGAAGCGGCAGAGGTCGTCGGCGACGCTGGTGCCGATCTGCTCGATGGAGCAGAGCGCGGCATAGGCCGGACCCACCTCCTCCGGCTTCTTGGCGTCGGGCGCCTTGGCGCGCTCCTCGACCGCCTGCAGCATCGCCCCCTGCCAGCGCTTCAGGCTGCCGTAGTGGCGCGCCAGCAGCTTGGCCGTGGCCTCGCCGACCTGGCGGATGCCAAGGGCGTAGACGAAGCGGTTGAGCGCGATGGTCCGGCGCGCCTGGATCGCTTCGAACAGGCGCTGCGCCGACTTCTCGCCCCAGCCTTCCCAGCCGCGCAGCGGCGCCTCGCTGCCCTTGTCGCGCGCCTCCAGCGTGAAGATGTCGCCCGGCGTGCGGATCAACCCCTTGTCGAAGAACAGCTGCAGGCGCTCCTCCCCCAGCCCCTCGATGTCGAAGGCCAGGCGGCTGGTGAAGTGGCGCAGCTTCTCCACCTGCTGGAAGGGACAGGCCAGCTCGCCCGAGCAGCGGGCAATGACGCCGCCCTCCTCGCGCACCACCGCCGTCTTGAGCGGACAGGGGCAGGTGGTGGGGAAGACATAGGGCTCGCTGCCCGGCGCGTGCTTGCCGTCCGGCGTGCCCAGCACCTGCGGGATCACGTCGCCGGCGCGCTGGATCTCCACCAGGTCGCCGACGCGGATGTCCTTGCGGGCGATCTCGTCGGCGTTGTGCAGCGTGGCGCGGCTGACCACCACGCCGCCGACCGTCACCGGCTCCAGCTCGGCCACCGGCGTCAGCGCGCCGGTGCGCCCGACCTGGATCTGGATGGCGTTGAGGCGGGTCACCGCGCGCTCGGCCGGGAACTTGTGCGCGATGGCCCAGCGCGGCTCGCGCGTGCGGAAGCCCAGTTCCTCCTGCAGCGCCACGCGGTCCAGCTTGTAGACCACGCCGTCGATGTCGTAGGGCAGCTCGGCGCGGCGCTGCTGGATGGCGCGGTAGTAGTCCAGCGTCGCCTCGACGCCGTGGCGCAGCTTGCTGTCGTGGTTCACCGGCAGGCCCCAGCCTTCCAGCTTCTGCAGGAAGACCGACTGGCTGTCCCAGACGCGCTCGCTGACCTCGCCCCAGGTGTAGGCGAAGAAGCGCAGCGGCCGGCTGGCAGTGATCGAAACGTCGAGCTGGCGCAGCGAGCCGGCGGCGGCGTTGCGCGGATTGGCGAAGACCTTGGCGCCGGCTGCTGCCTGGCGCTCGTTGAGGGCGCGGAAGTCGGCGCGCCGCATGTAGACCTCGCCGCGCACCTCCAGCACCGCCGGCGGGTGGCCCTTCAGGGTCTCGGGGATCTCGTCCAGCGTGCGCAGGTTGGCGGTGACGTCCTCGCCCTCGCTGCCGTCGCCGCGCGTCGCGCCCTGCACGAAGCGGCCGTCCTCGTAGCGCAGCGCGATGGAGAGGCCGTCGATCTTCGGCTCGCACATCACCGTGTCGATGCCCGGCGCCTCGCCGACGCCGCGCTTCATCTGCGCGAAGAAGTCCGCCACCTCCTCGTCGCTGAAGGCGTTGCCGAGCGAGAGCATGGGCACGGCATGGCGTACCTTGCCGAAGCCGCCGGCGGCCGGCGCGCCGACCTTGAGGCTGGGCGAGTCCAGGGTCCGCAGCGCCGGAAAGCGCGCCTCGATCGCCAGCAGGCGCTGCTTCAGCGCGTCGTACTCGGCGTCGGAGACGGTCGGCGCGTCCTGCTGGTAGTAGCGCCGGTCGTGGCCGGCGATCTCCTCGGCCAGGCGCGCGTGCTCCTTCTTCGCCAGGTTGGTGGTCAGCTCCTCGATCGGCAGCGTCGCCGGGTCCAGGCGCGGGCGCGCGGCCTTGGGCTCTTTCGCCATCACGCCGTCTCCAAGAGGCGGGCCGCCGCCTGGCGGGCCTCGTCGGTCACCTGCTCGCCGGAGAGCATGCGGGCGATTTCTTCCCGCCGCTCGGCGGCGTCCAGCGCCGCGACGTCGGTCAGGGCGGCGTCTTTCGCCACCCGCTTGGCGACGCGCCAGTGCTGCGCGCCGCGCGCCGCGACCTGCGGGCTGTGCGTCACCACCAGCACTTGCCGCTCGGCGGAGAGGCGCGCCAGGCGCTCGCCCACCGCGGCCGCCGTGGCGCCGCCGATGCCGGCGTCGACCTCGTCGAACACCAGGGTCGGCACGGGGCTGAGCGCCGCCAGCACGACCTTCAGCGCCAGCAGGAAGCGCGCCAGCTCGCCGCCCGAGGCGATCTTGCCGAGCGGGCCCGGCGCGGCGCCGGGGTTGGTCGCCACCAGGAAGGCGACGCGCTCGCTGCCGCCGGGGCCCCAGCCCTCGGCCGGCAGGGCCGCGACCTCGGTCTGGAAGCGCGCGCGCTCCAGCTTCAGCGGCGGCAGCTCGGCGTTGATCGCCGCGTCCAGCCGCTTCGCCGCCGCGCGGCGCTTCGCACCCAGCGCCTCGGCCGCCTGCTTCCACGCGGCGCCGGCATCGGCGGCGGCGCGGCGCAGGCGCGCCAGCTCCTCCCCGCCGCTGTCCAGCGCGGCGAGGCGCCGGGCGAAGTCCTCGCGCAGGGCCGGCAGGGCGGCGACCTCGCAGGCATGCTTGCGCGCCAGGTCCTTGAGGGCGAAGTAGCGCTCCTCGATCCGTTCCAGCCGGCGCGGGTCGAGGTCGGTGTCGGCGGAGAGCGCGTCGAGCTGGCGGCCGACCTCGTCGCTCTCGGCCAGCGCGCGCTCCAGCGCGTCGAGCAGCGGCTGCAGGCGCCCGCCGGCCTTCTCGGCCACGCGGTCCAGTGCGCGCAGCGCGGTGGCGAGCTGGCCCTCGGCGCCGGTCCGCCCGCTCAGCGCCTGCTTGGCCTCGGCCAGCGCCTCCAGGATCTTGCCGGTGTGCAGTAGGAGCTGACGCTCGCCGGCCAGGCTCTCCTCCTCGTCGGCCTTGGGATCGAGGGCCGCCAGCTCGTCCAGCGCGTGACGCAGGTAGTCCTCGTCGCGGCGGGCGGCGGCCAGGGCCTCGGCCGCCTGCTCGGCCGCCGCCTCGGCGGCGCGCCAGGCCTGCCAGTCCGCCGCCAGTCGCGTCGCCTCGGCCGCGAGGCCGCCATAGGCGTCGAGCAGGCCGCGGTGCGTCGCGGCGTCGAGCAGGCCGCGGCTCTCGAACTGGCCCTGCACCTCGACCAGCAGGTCGCCGAGCTGGCGCAGCAGGCCGACCGACACGGGCTGGTCATTGACGAAGGCGCGGCTGCGGCCGTCGGGCGCCAGGGTGCGGCGCAGGGTCAGCGCGCCCTCGTCCTCGATCCCCTGCTCGGCCAGGACGGCATGGGCCGGATGGCCGGCCGGCAGCTCGAAGACCGCGGCGACGCTGGCCTGCTCGGCGCCCTGGCGCACCAGGCGCGCCTCGGCGCGGGCGCCGAGCGCCAGGCCCAGGGCATCCAGCAGGATCGACTTGCCGGCGCCGGTCTCGCCGGTCAGCACGGCCAGACCCGGCGCCAGATCCAGCGCCAGGCGGTCGATCAGCACGACGTCGCGGACGGCCAGGCTCGCCAGCATGGGCGGGCCGCGCCGGTCAGAAGGGCCAGATGCCGGCGATCCAGGAGTCTTCCTGCTGCTCCGGCCTGAGGTCGACGCCGGTCAGCAGGTAGTAGCTGTCGGCATACCAGTCGCTGCCCGGGAAGTTGTGGCCCAGCACCGCCGCGGTGGCCTGCGCCTCCTTGGTGACGCCAAGCGCTAGGTAGCACTCGACCAGGCGGTGCAGCGCCTCGGGCACATGCGAGGTGGTCTGGTAGTTCTTCACCACGATGCGGAAGCGGTTGATCGCCGCCAGGTACTCGCCGCGGTCCTCGTAGTAGCGCCCGACCTCCATCTCCTTGCCGGCCAGGTGGTCCAGCGCCAGGTCGCGCTTCAACTGCGCGTCGCGGGCGTAGGAGGTCTCAGGGAAGCGACGGATCACCTCGTCCAGCGCGCCCAGCGCCTGGCCGGTCATCTTCTGGTCGCGGCCCACGTCGCTGATCTGCTCGTAGTAGCAGAGCGACTTCAGGTAATAGGCATAGGCCGCGTCCTCCGAGCCGGGATGCAGCTCGATGAAGCGGTCCAGCGCGTTGATCGCGTCGTCGTACTTGTTGTCGAGATAGTAGGCATAGGCGGCCATGAGCTGCGCCTTGGGCGCCCAATCGGAATAGGGATGCTGGCGCTCCACCTCGTCGAAGAGGCGCGCGGCCTCCTTGTAGTTGCCCCCCTTCATCGCCGTCATGCCGCCCTGGTAGAGGTCGTCCACCGGACGCTCGGCATAGGGCACCTCGTCGCCGCCGCCGCCGCAGGCCGCGAGCGTCAGGGTGACGGCGAGCGCGCCGACGAGGCGCAGGAGGGAACGGAAGGACTGGCTCATGGATACTCCAGGGGCGCGCCGAAGCCTCGGGCGCCGCGACGCCGGACTCCGGCCGCGCGGCGTGGCCGCGACTATAGGACCGCCGCCCTGCGCCCTCAAGCTGGCGCGGCCGAGCCATAACGCCCCGCCGCGACGGCGGGACCGACAGGTGAACAAAGGGACGATCAGGCGCGCTGGGCGACCGCGCGCTCGGGCAGGCGCTGCGCGGCGCCGGCCTCGGCCCCGTCGCTCCAGCGCCAGGCCGTGGCGTCGGCGAAGAGCGCGTTCAGCAGGCGCAGCGTCAGGGCATGGCCGGCACGCTCACCCTCGAAGCGGCCGATCATCGGCGCGCCCATGAGGTAGAGGTCGCCGATCGCGTCCAGCACCTTGTGGCGCACGAACTCGTCGGTGAAGCGCAGGCCCTCGGGGTTCAGGATGCGGGCGCCGTCCAGCACCACGGCATTGTCGAGCGAGCCGCCGCGCGCCAGGCCGCGGGCGCGCAGGGCTTCGACCTCGGGCAGGAAGCCGAAGGTGCGGGCGCGCGCGATATCGCGCTTGTAGGCCGCGGGCGTCACCGCGCCGGCCCAGGACTGGCGCTGGATCGCGGCGTTGGGGAAGTCGATGGTGAAGGCCACCATGCCGCGCTCGTCCGGCAGCAGGCGGGCGCTGCGCGGGCCGTCGATCACCTCGACCGGCTTCAGCACCTCGAGCCAGCGGCGCGGCGCCGCCTGTTCCTCGGTGCCGGCGCATTCGATCAGGAAGACGAAGGGCGCGGCCGAGCCGTCCATGATCGGCACCTCGGGCGCGTCGAGCTCGACCAGCGCGTTGTCGACGCCGAGGCCGACGAAGGCCGACATCAGGTGCTCGATGGTGGTGATCCTGTCGCCGCTGGCGGTGACCAGCGTGGTGCAGAGCGGGCTTTCCACCGCGTGGCGCCACAGCGCCGGCACGGCTTCGCCCGTGTCGCTGCGGCGGAAGACGATGCCGTGCCCGGCCGGCGCGGGCTTCAGGGTCATGTGCACCTTGCGGCCGCTGTGCACGCCCACGCCTGCGCAATGAATGGGATTCTTCAGCGTCCGCTGACGCTCGGCAAACACCGCCATCACTATCCCCGTCTGTCCGACCGGTCCCGGCTGGCGGCGAGGCGGTACGCTCTGGTGGCGCCCTTGCCCTGCTGCGATCCGATCCGGCCCTGAAGTCCCCTCTCGGCCACCCTGGTCACGCGACCACGGCAGGGTGACTCTAGGAAGCCACGGCGGGGCCACACAAATCACTCTTTGTTACCGTGTGTTACCAGGGCAAAGGCCTGATTCAGCAGGGCGAATCGTCGCTGCATAGCCCTGACTCCGGCGGCGGGGCGGGGGGGGGCAAGGCCCCTCCGGGTGGTCGCCCTCAATCGCAGTTAACAAATCAGACACTTTTAGGATACAAATCGGTTACTTTCGGTTCCTGCGCCTGACGTTCAGGCGCCCCTCCCCAACCCATCGCCTTCCAGGCCCGCCGGCTTTGCCGCGCGGGCCTTCGCATGTCCGCGCCTTCAGACAAGGAGCAGAGCGCATGGCTTTCCCCCCACCGACCGGTCCCGAGGATGAGCGCACGGAGCTCATCGACTTCATGGGCACGAAGTATCCCTTCAAGGTGGCGGTGCCACCGCCCGAGCGCTTCGACCCGGCCAAGGCGCGGGCCGACACGGCGGCGCTGGCGTCGGGCCCGCTGACGCAGACCTTGGTCAACGGCGGTCTGGCCGCCAGTGTCAGCCAGAAGGCGGTGGCCGAGCTGGCGGGCGGGCGTAAGCCG
>JAKOWB010000095.1 GCA_029781795.1 Pseudomonadota bacterium
GAGGCGCCGCACCGTCTCGGCCACCAGCGGCTTCAGGTCGCCGAAGGCCTGCTTGCAGCCGGCGTCGGCGCGGCAGTCGGCATAGAGCCGCTCCATCGCCCCCTCGAAGGTGGCGGCGCTCTCGCCGATGAAGTCGACCTCCAGCGGCAGCACCGAATCCAGCACCGCGGCCTTGATGCCCTCCGGATGGTCGCGCAGCAGTTCGAGGCCGAGACGCGTGCCGTAGGAGATGCCGTAGACCACCCACTCGGGGATATCGAGCGCGACCCTGAGGTCGGCGACGTCGGCCGCGTTCTCCTTCGAATTGTAGGCCGTCAGGTCCACGCCGGCCGCCAGCAGCCGGTCGCGGCAGCGCAGCAGCGCCTGCTGCTGGCCGGCGGTCAGGTCGGGCTTCAGCTCTGGCGTGGCGACCACGCCATTCCAGGTGCCGGGATCGTAGATACCGGGGCAGTCGAGCAGCGGCTCGGACAGGCCGACGCCGCGCTGGTCCAGCAGCACCACGCGGCGGCCGCGCAGCCAGGGCTCGCCGTCGATGAAGGACCACCAGGAATCGATGTCGGCGCTGGTCTCGAAGTAGATCGGCTGGCCCGGCCCGCCGGTCAGGTAGACCAGCGGCTCGTGGCGCACCTTGTCCGGTTCGAAGATCACCACCGCCAGGCGGATCTCGCGGCCGTTGTCCTTGGCGCGGTTCTCCGGCACCACCAGGTAGCCGCAGGCCATCTCGCGGTCGCGCGGCATGCGGAACCAGCAGGTGGCCTTCTCGAAGCGGGGTGTCGCCGCCGCCGCGGACGCGGCCGGGGTCAGGCCCGCCAGGGAGCAGACGGGCAAGGCCAGCGCGAGGAGGAGCGCGAGGGACAGCAGCAGGGCCGCGGGGCGCGCGGCCGGCTTCAGCGGTGCGGGCATGGCTCCAAGCTACCGGCTTGGCCGCGAGGCGCAAGGCTTCTCAAGCCCGCGGCGCGCATGCGAGGCTGCGGCGAATGGACTGGCGCCGCGTTCCGACGGCCCGGACCGCCCATCAGCAGGGGCCGCGCCATGCAGCTCACCCTCGACCATATCAACATCCGCACCGCCAACCTGGCGGGCCTGATCGACTGGTACGGCAAGGTGCTGGGCCTGACGCCGGGCTGGCGGCCGGCCTTCGACTTCCCGGGCGCCTGGCTCTATGCCGGCAAGGCGGCGGTGGTGCACCTCATCGGCCTCGATGCCGCGCCAGCGGCCACGACCGACGGCCGGCAGCTGCACCTGGAGCACTTCGCCTTCCGCGGCCAGAACCTGCGCGCCTTCCTGGCCCACCTGGCCGCCCTGGGAATCGCGGGCGACCTGCGCGCCGTACCCGGCGCGGCGCTGACCCAGGTGAACCTCTGGGACCCGGACGGGAATCATCTCCACGTCGACTTCGCCGAGACCCGGCCGCAGACTGAGCAGATCGCCTGAGGGACAAGGGCGGAGCACCGGGGCGGGAACGGCCGGCTTCGTCCCCGCGTTGACCGGCAGGCGCGTTGACAAGGAACCGAGGAGACGAAGCCCATGATCCACCGCCTTGCCGCCCTGATCGCCGCCGGCGCGGCCGCCCTTGGTGGCGCGGCCATCACGGCCAGCGGACCCGCCCTGGCCGAGGGCGCGGCGGTCGCCACCCTGATTGGCGCCAACGGCCAGGAACTGGGCCGGGCGCAGCTGGTCGAGGGTCCGGCCGGCGTGGTGATCCGCATCGAGCTGGCCGGGCTGGAGCCGGGCTTCAAGGGCATGCACCTGCACGCCGTCGGCAGCTGCGACGATCACGACGGCGGCTTCAAGCACTCCGGCAGCCACGTCAATCCGGACCAGAAGGAGCATGGCTTCCTCAATCCCAAGGGGCCGGACGACGGCGACCTGCCGAACCTCGGCGTGGCGCCGGACGGCACGGCTGAGGCCGAGGTCTTCACCACCCTGGTCTCGCTGACCGGCGCGGGCGGGCGGCCGGCGCTGCTCGACGCCGACGGCTCCGCCCTGGTGATCCACGCCAACACCGACGACCACATGAGCCAGCCGATCGGCGGCGCCGGCCCGCGTGTCGCCTGCGGGGTCATCCAGAAGCAGTAGACCCGGGCGGCGCTTGCCGCGGTGGCATGGGCTGATAGGCTTTCCGCGGCTTGGCAAGTCCCAGGAAAAAACGATGAGAGCGCGGGATCTGGTTCGCGAGTGGCGCGCGCGCGCCCACCGGCGCCTGCTGCCCCGGATTCGCTGGGTCGCCGTGACCGGCAGCGTCGGCAAGACCACCACGACCGCGCTGATGGGGCGGCTGATGGAGCGGCTGGGGCCGGTGGTGGTCGGCGCCGTGGTCACCCGGCCCAACTCGCTGGCCCGGCTCTGCCAGACCATGCGCGAGACCCGGCCGCGCCACCGCGGCATGATCATGGAGCTCAGCGCCCACGCCGGCGAGGCGAGCCTGCGGCGCTGCGTCGCCGTCCTGCGGCCGCAGGTGACGATCGTGACGGCGATCGGCGACGATCACCGCACCACCTTCGGCTCGCGCGAGGAGGCCGCCCGGATCAAGAGCCACGCGGTCGCCGGCCTGGTGCCCGATGGCATCGCCGTCCTCAATGCCGACGACCCGCTGGTCTGGGCCATGCGCGCGCGGGCGCCGGGGCGGGTCATCGGCTACGGCCGCTCGCCCGAGGCGGCGCTGCGCCTTGTGTCGGCCACGGCCATCTGGCCCGGCCGGCTGGCGGTGACGGTCAGTCACGGCGGCGAGACCCAGACCCTGCAGACCCGTCTGGTCGGACTGGCCAACACGGTGCCGGTGCTGGCGGCGGTGGCCGGTGGGCTGGCGCTCGGCCTGTCGCTGGCCGAGGTGGCGGCGATCCTGGCAAGGGTCGAGCCGGTGGACGGTCGCCTCTGCCCGTACGAGACGGCGGAGGGCGTGACCTACCTCGACAACGCCTGGAAGTCGCCGCTGCATATCCTCCCGGCCGTGCTGGATGTGCTGGCGACCGCGCAGGTGGCGCGCCGCATCGCGGTGTTCGGTGCCATCTCGGACTTCGCCGGCAGCAGCAGCGCGCGCTATCGCCAGGTGGCGCGCCAGGCGATGCAGGTCGCCGAGGTGGTGGTCTTCTGCGGCTCCTGGGGCGGGACGGTCACCCGCATGACGCCCCCGCCGGGACGCACGCTGCTCTACTTCCCCGGCATCGTGGCGCTGCGCGATGGCCTGCGGGCGCTGCTGCGGCCGGGCGACCTGGTGCTGCTCAGCGGTTCCAGCCGCATGGACCACTTCGACCGGCTGATCCTCGACCTGAAGCAGCCGGTGACCTGCTGGACCGACCGCTGCCGCGCCATGATCCGCTGCGACAGCTGCCGCTTGCTGCGCGCCCCGCCAGGGACAACCGGGGTCGCGGTCCCGGCGCCGCCGGGGTGACGGCTGGCCCGGCGCAGGCACCGCTTGCCCTGCCCGGACCCTTCCGCTAGCTTCCGGCCTCCCAAAACGACCCCCCGGGCCCCGGCCCGGTTCTCGTGCTTCGCGGAGAGGTGCCGGAGTGGTCGATCGGGACGGTCTCGAAAACCGTTGTGCCCGCAAGGGTACCGTGGGTTCGAATCCCACCCTCTCCGCCAGCGCGCGCCAAACCTCCCATTGCGAACTCCCGTCTTGCCGCCGCTGCGCCGCTGGTGTCACACCCGGGCTGTGCGCAGCCGCAGCGCGTTGCCGATGACGCTGACGGAGGAAAGCGCCATGGCGGCGGCGGCGATCATGGGCGAGAGCAGCAGGCCGAACAGCGGATAGAGCGCGCCGGCCGCCAGCGGCACG
>JAKOWB010000109.1 GCA_029781795.1 Pseudomonadota bacterium
CCAGTGGCGCTCGCTCTCGGCCTTCGCGCCGATCGTCGCGCCGGCGGCGGTACCCTGGGGCGAGAAGGCCTTCTCCAACTACCTGGGCGGCGACCGCGAGTCCTGGCTGGCGCACGACGCCACGGCCCTGGTCTCCACCCACGGCTGGCCCGGCGACATCCTGGTCGACCAGGGCCTGGCCGACCAGTTCCTGGAGCGCGAACTGCAGCCCGAGCGCCTGCGCCTGGTCTGCGAGGCCAAGGGCGTGCCGCTGACCCTGCGCCTGCACGAGGGCTACGACCACAGCTACTGGTTCATCGCCAGCTTCATCCCCGACCACCTGGCCTGGCATGCCGAGCGGCTGAGGTAGCTCAGCGCGGGGCGTCCAGCCGCCAGAGCAGCATGCGGTCCCAGCGGATCGGTTCGTAGCGGAAGACGCCGACCCGCTCGAAGTCCAGTGCTTCGGCGGTGCGCCAGGAGCCCACGTTGTTCCAGGCCATCTTGGCCCAGGCCTCCCGGTGGCCGCGGGCGAAGAGCGCGGGGAGCAGCGCGCCGAGCGCCTCGGTCGCATAGCCCTGGCGCCAGTGGCGGTGGTCGACGATCCAGCCGGCGTCGACCCGGTCGCGGCCCTGCCATTCCCAGACGAAGAAGCCGCAGTCGCCGACCGGCTCGCCGGTCGCCTTCAGGCGCAGCAGGTGGCGCCCCAGGCCCCAGGTGGCCTCGGCCTCCCGGCTCCAGGCGATCCAGTCGCTGAGCTGGGCGTAGCTGCGCGGCTGGCCCCAGGCCCACATGGTCCTGGGCTCGGACATGAAGCGCCAGAGCCAGCGCTCGTCGCCCGGTCGCAGCGGCGTCAGGATGAGGCGCGGGGTTTCAAGCATGGGGACCGTCTTACCGCCAACCCACCGTCTCGTCATGCCCGGGCTTGACGGCGAAAAGGGGCCCTTAGGCCGTGATCTCGTAGAGCTCGGTCGGGGTCCAGCGGTAGCGGTGGTTGTGGAAGCGGCGCAGGAAGCGGGCGCCGAGCTTCAGGGCCACCTGGCGCGAGGGGTGGTTCTTCCAGTTGAGGTTCACGATCAGCCGCTTCAGGCCCAGCGGCCCCAGCGCCTGGTCGCGGATGGCGCGCGCCGCCTCGGTGGCGTAGCCCAGGCCCTGGTAGGGCCAGTGCACCATCCAGCCGAGGTCGTAGACCCGCTCCAGGTCGGCGACCGGCAGGATGAAGATGCCGGCGTCGCCGACCACCCTGCCGTCGCTCTTCCGCCGGATCAGGCAGCGCGAGATGCCGATCTCCTGGCGCACCTCGACCGCGCGCCGCACCCAGCGCTCGCAGTCGGCATAGCCATAGGGCTGCGGCCAGTGGTGCATGGTCCTGGCGTCCGACAGGACGGGCCAGAGATAGCGGGCGTCCCCCGGCACCAGCGGATGCAGGGTCAGGCGTTCGGTCTCGAGCTGCATGGCCGGGAGCAGGCCGCGCCCTGCCCGCGGCGTCAAGCGGCGGCTTGCCGGCGGGGCGCAGGCTCGCCTAGCGTCTGGCGCATGGACACGCAGGCCCTGCTGGGCGAACTCAAGGCACGGGCGGACGGCGCGGCGCGCGCCCTGCCGCCGGGCCTCTACCTCGACCCCGCCATCCTGGCGCTGGAGCAGCGGCGCCTCTTCGCCCGCGACTGGCTCTGCGTCGGCCGCGCCGACGAGCTGCCGGCGCCGGGGCACTACCTGACCTACGAGGCGGCGGGCCAGCCCCTCGTCACGCTGATGGGGCGCGACGGCGTGGTCCGCAGCTTCTCCAACGTCTGCCGCCACCGCATGATGACCATCGCCCAGGGGCGCGGCCGCGCACCGACCCTGACCTGCCCCTACCACGCCTGGAGCTACGGCCTCGACGGGCGCCTGATCAAGGCGCCGCACATGGAGCGCACGCCGGGCTTCGAGCCCAGGGAGATCTGCCTGCCCGAGCTCAGGACCGAGATCTGGCAGGGCTGGATCTACGTGACGCTGGACCAGGCCGCGCAGCCGCTGGCCGAGCTGCTGGCGCCGCTGGCGGCGGTGACCGCGCCCTATGCCCAGGAAGGCTACCGGACCGTCGCCACGCAGGACTTCACCTGGGCGACCAACTGGAAGCTGCTGACCGAGAACTTCATGGAGGGCTATCACCTTCCCGTCGCCCACCGCA
>JAKOWB010000111.1 GCA_029781795.1 Pseudomonadota bacterium
CAACAATCCAATCGCGCAGCCGCCGAGCCATCGCGGCCAGACTGCCAAATCAAACACAAACCCTCTTTCGCAGAGGAATCCGATGGGAGAGGTGACCTCGCGCCTGGCTTGCAGGTTGATGATCGTCTCCTGCAACCGCTGCCAGACGGCCTCGGGGGCTTCTGTCAGCTCCACGTTCCAGAATCGCACGACGGTAACGCCCAGTTTTTCCAGCGCCGCCGTCCGATTGGCATCGTGATCGATGCGGTCGGCATGCTGGCCGCCATCGAGCTCGATGCAGAGCCGCAGCGCTTCGCAGTAGAAGTCGAGCACAAAGCCGCCGAGAGGATGCTGGCGTCGAAACTTTAGGCCATCCATCTGCCGCCCGCGCAGAAGCTGCCAGAGCCTGCGCTCGTGGTCTGTCGACTCACGTCTCAAGCGCCGCGCAGTTCCGGTGAGATTGCGCATGCGTGACTATAGCCTCCGACCTCTCCCGTGGGGAAAGGTTGAGCGTGCCTAGCTCCGCATCTTGGCGCCGGTCGGGTCGAACAGCGGCTCGGTGATGATCGTCGCCTTGCGCTGCTCGCCGATGATCTCGATCTCGAAGGCGCCCTGGGCGGTGTCCTCGGCCAGTTCCTTGGGCACGTAGCCCTGGGCCAGCGAGGCCTCGACATAGTGGCCGTAGCCGCCGGAGGTGACCCAGCCGACGACCTTGCCCTGGTGCCAGATCGGCTCGTCGCCCAGCACGTCGGCGTCGGCGGCGTCGACCACCATCGAGACGCGGCGCAGCGTGCCGCCGCTGGCCTTCTCCTTCACCGCCGCGTCGCGGCCGACGAAGTCGTTCTTGTCCAGCGCGATGAAACGCTCCATGCCGCCCTCGAAGCCGCCGTAGATCGGGCGCAGCTCGCGGAACCAGGTCGGGAAGTTCTTCTCCAGGCGCATGCAGAGCAGCGCGCGCATGCCGAAGTTCACCAGGCCGAGGTCCTTGCCCGCGGCGTGGATGGCATCGAACAGGCGGCGCTGGTACTCCGGCTTCACCCAGATCTCGTAGCCGAGGTCGCCGGTGTAGGTGACGCGGTTGATCGCCGCCGGCACGTTGGCGACGTCCATGGCCCGGTGGTCCATGAACTTGAAGGCGGCGTTCGAGACGTCCTCGTCGGTCAGGCGCTGCAGCAGCTCGCGCGACCTGGGGCCGGCGATGGAGAGGCCGACCATGCGCATGTCGAGGCGGTCGATCACGACCGAGCCGTCGGCCGGCAGGTACTTCTCGAACCAGCGCATGTGGTACTTCTGCGCCTGGCTGGAGCCCCACATGAGGAAGCGCTCCGGCCCGGTCTTGGCGATGGTGAAGTCGCCGATCAGCTTGCCCTGCGGGTTCAGCATGGGCGTCAGGGCGATGCGGCCCTGGCGCGGCATCTTGTTGGTCATGAGGTGCGAGAGGAAGGCCTCCGCCCCCGGGCCGGTGAACTCGTACTTGGCGAAGTTGGCGATCTCGGTGACGCCCACCGCATTGCGCACGCCCAGGCACTCGGCCTTCACGTGCGGGAAGTCGTTGGAGCGGTGGAAGGAGAAGACGTCCTTCGGCTCCACGCCCTTGGGCGCGAACCACAGCGGCGTCTCCAGGCCCCAGGAATCGCCCATCACGGCGCCGTGCTGGAGCATGACGTCGTAGAGCGCGGTGGTCTGCTGCGGGCGGGCGGCCGGCAGCTCCTCGTTCGGGAACTTGATGGAGAAGCGGCGGGCATAGTTCTCGCGCACCTTCTCGTTGGTGTAGCTGCGCGTCGCCCACTCGCCGAAGCGCGCCACGTCCATCGCCCAGACGTCGAAGCCGGGGTCGCCGTTCACCATCCACTGCGACAGCGCCAGGCCCACGCCGCCGCCCTGGCTGAAGCCGGCCATGACGGCGCAGGCCACCCAGTAGTTCTTCAGGCCCTGCACCGGACCGACCAGCGGATTGCCGTCGGGCGAGAAGGTGAAGGGGCCGTTGATCACGGTCTTGATGCCGGCCTTGGCCAGCGCCGGGAAGTGGCGGTAGCCGATCTCCAGGTTCGGCGCGATGCGGTCGAGGTCCGGCGGCAGCAGCTCGCTGCCGAAGGTCCAGGGCGTGGTCCGGGGCTGCCAGGGCACGCAGCCGCGCTCGTAGGTGCCGAGCACGATGCCGCTGCGCTCCTGGCGCATGTAGATCTCGGACTTGAAGTCGATGATGTGCGGCAGCTCCTTGCCGCGCTCCTTGTTGTAGGCCACGACCTCGGGCATCTCGTCGGTGACGAGGTACATGTGCTCCATGGCCAGCACCGGCAGCTCCAGGCCGACCATGCGGCCGACCTCGCGCGCCCAGAGGCCGCCGCAGTTGACGACGTGCTCGGCGACGAGGCTGCCCTGGTCGGTCACCACGTCCCAGGAACCGTCGGCGCGCTGCGTCAGCCCCTCGACCTTGGTCTTCAGGTAGATCTCGGCGCCGGCGATGCGCGCCGACTTGGCATAGGCGTGCGTGGTGCCCGAGGGGTCGAGGTTGCCGTCGGCGGCGTCCAGCATGGCGCCGTGGAAATACTGCTCCTCCAGCAGGGGGTGGAGGGCCTTGGCCTCCTTCATCGTCAGCATCTCGGTCTCGAGGCCGAGGTAGCGGGCGCGGGCGTGGGCCATCTTCAGCCACTCCATGCGCTCGGGCGTGTCGGCCAGCATCAGGCCGCCGGAGCGGTGCAGGCCGCAGGACTGGCCGGAGATTTTCTCCAGCTCGTCATAGAGCGCGATGGTGTAGCCCTGCAGCTTGGCGACGTTGGGGTCGCCGTTCAGGGTGTGGAAGCCGCCCGCGGCATGCCAGGTGGAGCCGGCGGTGAGCTGGTCGCGCTCGATCAGCACCACGTCGGTCCAGCCGGCCTTGGTCAGGTGATAGAGCACGCTGGCGCCGACCACGCCGCCACCGATGACGGCCACCCGCACATGCGACTTCATGGGACTGTGAACCCCTTCTGGACCCGGAGAGAGTGCGCCCTCTTATAGCGGCTCCGCGCCGGGTGGGAAGCCACGGGGCGACAGCCGCTGTGCTGAAATGGACAGGCAACCAACCCTCTCCCCTGGGAGAGGGTGGGCGCGCAGCGCCCGGGTGAGGGAGGGTGGTGCGACTGGCGGCGCGGCACTGACCGCGAAACCCACTTCCCTCACCCCGGCCCTCTCCCAAGGGCGAGGGGGGACTGCACCGTCCGGCGCCCCCTACTCCACCCGCTCCAGCGCCAGGCCGTGCATCACAGCCTGCTCCAGCAGCAGGCCGTCGGGGCCCAGCGGGATGGCGGCCCCGGCGCCGCCGGCGAAGCGCACGACCAGGCGGGCGCCGGTGGCGCCGGCCGGCAGGTGGAGGCTGAGGCTGGGCGGCGTGCCGGGGCCGGCGGCGAAGCCGAAGGTGACCGCGGTCTGGCCGGCCAGCGGCGACTGGCCGGGGTCCTCCAGCACCAGGCGCACGCGGTCGGTCTGGCGCAGCGGATCGGCCAGGGTCAGCAGGACGTTCTCGCTGGCGCGGTAGCCGAAGACCTCGACGTCGCGCACCGTGCCGTTGAGATGCAGGCCGGCCAGCCACTGCCCGGGCGGCTCGCCGTCCTGGAACAGCACCGCCGCCGGCTGGGTCAGGGCGACCAGCTCGGCGCCGGTGCGCAGGCTGACCAGGGCGCGGCTGGCCTCGGCATAGGCGTGGCCGCCGAAGGTCAGCTCGTAGAAGGGATCCCAGAGCCCGAGGTTCACCACGGCGCCGGTTTGTGCGTCGAAGCTGGCCTGCCACTGGGCCGGCCCCACGCTCATGTCCTGCAGCGGGTAGAGCGCCAGGGTCATGGAGCCGCGCGGCACCTCGCCGAGGAAGCGGTGCAGCTGGTTGCTGACCTCCTCCAGGATATAGACGCGGACGGCCTTGTCCCGCGCGTCCCACAGCTCGACCGGGCGCAGCCAGCGGCTGACCAGGCGGGTGACCGGGCCGTCGGCGCCCTGCTCCACCGTCACCCCGACCGGGCCGGTCAGCATGGGCTCGGCCGCGCCGGCCGGTCCGGCGCAGAGACCCGCGAGCATGAGGGAAAGGCATAGCTGTCCAATGCGCGCTGGGGTTCGCATGGCGGCGTCTCCTGCTACCCTTCCGGCCCTTCGACGCATCCGTCAGAGCCCGCGACAGTGTCGCGCACCTTCGGCTCCGGCCCAAGTCCCGCCCGCCTGCCCTGAGGAGCCGATGAGCAGCAGCGACAGTACCTTTGCCCCGGCGCCCTCACCCGCGCCGGCGCCGGCGCCCGCCTCGCTGGCGCGCCGCGCCTATCCGCCGCTGGTCTTCACCATGCTCTGCTGGGCCGGCAACGCCGTCGCCAGCCGCCTGGCGGTCGGCGAGGTCTCGCCCATGGTGCTGGTCTCGGTGCGCTGGCTCGGCGTGGTGCTGGTGCTCGCCCTCACCGTCCGCAAGCAGTTCATCGCCGACTGGCCGGTGCTGCGCCGCCGCGTGCTCTTCACCTTCGCCATGGGCGGGCTGGGCTTCACCGCCTTCAACGCGCTGTTCTACCTGGCCGGCCACATGACCACGGCGGTCAACATCGGCATCATCCAGGGCGCCATCCCGATCTTCGTGCTGCTGGGCGCGGTGACGCTGCACCGCAGCTCGGTCTCCACCCTGCAGCTCGTCGGCATCCCGCTGACCCTGCTGGGCGTCATCCTGGTGGCGACCGGCGGACACCTGGAGGGACTGCTGGCGCTCGAGGTCGGCAACGGCGACCTGATGATGATCCTCGCCTGCCTGCTCTATGCCGGCTACACGCTGGGCCTGCGCAAGCGCCCGCAGGTGGCGCCGCTGTCCTTCTTCGCCCTGCTGGCGATCGCGGCCTTCGTCACCACCCTGCCGCTGCTGGCGATCGAGGTGGGCGCGGGCAAGGACCTCTGGCCCTTCTCGCTGAAGGGCTGGGCCATCATCGCCTACGTGACGCTCTTCCCCTCCTTCGTGGCGCAGCTCGGCTTCATGCGCGGCGTACGGCTGATCGGGCCGGACCGCGCCGGCATCTTCGTCAACCTGGTGCCGGTCTTCGCCGCCGTGCTCGCCGTGGTGATCCTGGGCGAGCCCTTCGGCCTGTTCCACGGCCTCGCCCTGGTCCTGGTGCTGGGCGGCATCTACCTGGCCGAGCGCGGCAAGCACAAGGCGCACTGAGGCAAGCCATGAACGACGAGACCCTGATCCTCACCGGCCGCGACCTGACGCCCGGCGCCGTCGAGGCCGTGGCCCGCGGCCGCAAGGTCGCCATCGCCCGCGCCGCCGAGCAGCGCCTGGCCAAGAGCCGCGCCGTGGTGGAGCGCGCGCTGGCCGCCGACCAGCCGGTCTATGGCCTCACCACCGGCCTCGGCAGCCGCGTCGGCCACAAGCTGGCGGCCGCCGACCTGGCCGAGTTTTCCTATCGCACGGTGCGCGGCCGGGCGCACGGCATCGGGCCGGAGCTCGCCGCCGCCGAGGTACGCGCCGTCATGGCGGTGCGCCTCAATTCCTGGCTGAACGGCGGCGCCGGCGTCAGCCCGGCCCTGGCGGCGCTGCTGGCCGAGATGCTGAACCGCGACCTGCGCCCCGCGCTCTATTCCATCGGCTCGCTCGGCGCCGGCGACCTCTGCCTGCTGGCGCACCTCGGCCTCGGCATGATCGGCGAGGGCGAGGCCTGGCTGGGCCAGGAGCGCGGCCCGGCCGCCGCGCTCTTCGCCAAGGCCGGCCTGGCGCCGGCAACGCTGGGGCCGAAGGACGGCCTTGCCATCGCCAATGCCTCGTCCTTTTCCGCCGGGATCGCCAGCCTGGCGCTGGCCCGGGCGGCGCGCCTCGGCGCCACCGCCCAGGTCGCCGGGGCGCTGGCGCTGGAGGCCTTCCGCGGCAACGTCACGCCGCTCAGCGAGGCGGCCGGCGCCGCGCGCCCGCAGCCGGGCCAGCGTGCCGCCGCGGCCGAGCTGCGCGACCTGCTGGCCGGCGG
>JAKOWB010000116.1 GCA_029781795.1 Pseudomonadota bacterium
GGAACACGGCGTCCGAGGTGCGCTGTCCCTTCGGCGGGCGGACGTAGAAGACGACGTGCTCGGCCTCGCCACCGTTCTCCAGCCGCGCGGCATAGAGGCCGCTCGGCAGCTCGTCCGGCGCCGTGAAGGTGAAGTCGGTCGTCCAGCCGGCGTCGGCCAGGTCGTCGTCATGGAAGTGGATGGCGGCGTAGTGCGCCGGCCGCGCCCGCCAGTCGTGCCACTCGCCGGTCCAGGCCGCCCCCTTCATGGCGCGCAGCGGCAGGTTCAGCGTGTGGCCGTGCAGGCCGTGTGGTCCCCGGTCGCTGATGCCTTCGCCGGCGATGTCGAGGCTGAAGTCCCAGGCGCCCACCAGCGCCGGATCGTCGAGCGCGATGGGGCCGGGCGGCAGGGGACGCGCGGCCAGGCGCGGCGCCTCCAGCTTGCCGTTGTAGTGGCCGGTCATGATGGCCGGCGTACTGCCGTCGCCCTTGCGCCGCGCCGCGAAGGTCAGGTCGCCGTCGCCGCCGGTGGCGAGGCCGCCTGGTGCCGTCGCCGCATGGTCGACCTGGCTGTCCCGCAGCGGATAGCGCCGTCTTGGGCGCTGCCAGAGGCGGACGGCCCCGCTCGCCGCGTCGTAGCTGGCGCCGACCTCTGCCCACTCGCGGGCCAGCAGGGGAACGCCGGTCGCGGTGTGCCAAGTGCCCGCGGGCGTCCCGAGCGCCATCCCCAGGGCACCGGCCTCGTCCAACTCCAGCGCGAAGCCGCTTCTGCCATCCGGCGAAAGGGTCGAGAGCAGGGTCTGGCGGCCAACACCCGGCGTCGTCGGCCAGAGCGTGAGTGCGACAGTGAAGCTGCCAAGGGCGTCCAGCGGCGCCCCACGCGGAATGACGACGCAAGAGCCATTGGGAATGGGCTGCAGGCGGCCCTGGTGCTCGCCGTCGAAGGCAGCGGGGACCGGACGCTCCTGCAGGCCCGGTCCCTCGCGATGGCCGTCGACGTTGAAGAGCCGCACCAGGCTGGCGCGATAGGTCGAGGGACCGCTCTCGACCGAGACCTTGAAGGCGATGGTCTCGCCCGGGCGGACGGAGATGCGGTCGCTGTAGCCGGCGATGGTCTTCATGGCCCGACCCGCGCCACGAGGTCGGGATCCTCGAACGACAGTGGCCGGCCGACGTGGCGGCGCCAACGCAATTGGAAGACCGCCCATTCGGCGGCGCGCCAGTCGGTGAAGACCAGGCGCGGATGCAGGGTCAGGGGCACGCCCTTCACGCCGCTGAACTGCACCACGGTCCACTCCCGCTCGTGCTTCGTGCGCAGCAGGGCGTACTTGCCCGGCACCTCCTCGCCACGGAAGCGGCGCAGCAGCGCCTGCAGGTTCGGCGAGTGGTGCGCCAGGGGATCGGCCCTGAACT
>JAKOWB010000137.1 GCA_029781795.1 Pseudomonadota bacterium
TTCCCGATCATCGGCGTGGGCGGCATTCTGAGTGGCGCCGACGCCGTGGCCAAGATCGAGGCCGGCGCCGATGCTGTGCAGATCTACACCGGCCTGATCTACAAAGGCCCGGCGCTGGTGCATGAGGTGGCACAGGCGCTGCGCGGGCACGCACGGACTTGATGCCTACAAGCCCAGCGCATCCGCCAGCGCATTCATGCGCGCGCTGACGTCACCGTCCATGGCCATGGGGCGCCCCCATTCGCGCTGGGTTTCGCCGGGCCATTTGTTGGTGGCGTCCAGCCCCATCTTGCTGCCCAGGCCGGCCACGGGCGAGGCAAAGTCCAGGTAGTCGATGGGCGTGTGCTCGATCAGCAGGGTGTCGCGCGCCGGGTCCATGCGGGTGCTCATGGCCCAGATCACTTCCTTCCAATCGCGCGCGTCCACGTCCTCGTCGACCACAACGATGAACTTGGTATACAGGAACTGCCGCAGATGACTCCACACGCCCATCATCACGCATCGGGCGTGGCCGGCGTAGGCCTTGCGGATGCGCACCACGGCCATGCGGTAGCTGCACGCCTCGGGCGGCAGATAGAAGTCGATGATCTCGGGAAAGGCGCGCTGCAGCAGCGGTACGAACAGCTCGTTGAGCGCCAGGCCCAGCATGGCGGGCTCGTCGGGCGGCTTGCCGGTGTAGGTGCTGTGGTAGATGGCCCCTTCGCGCCGCGTGATGCGCTCGACGGTGAACACCGGGAACTCGGCGCGCTCGTTGTAGTAGCCGGTGTGGTCGCCATACGGCCCTTCCAGCGCGTGCTGCCAGCCGCTGGGGTGCACGGCATCGGGCTGGATGTGGCCCTCGAGCACGATCTCGGCATGGGCCGGCACCTGCAGCGGCACGCCGAGGGCGGGCGCCACCTCGGTGCGCGCGCCGCGCAGCAGGCCGGCAAACTGGTATTCAGACAAGGTGTCGGGCACGGGCGTGACGGCGCCCAGAAGGGTGGCCGGGTCGGCCCCGATGGCGACGGCCACCGGATAGGGCTGGCCGGGGTTTTGCCGGCCATGCTCGGCAAAGTCCAGCGCCCCGCCGCGGTGCGCCAGCCAGCGCATGACGAGCTGGTTCTTGCCGATGACCTGCTGGCGGTAGATGCCCAGGTTTTGCCGCGCCTTGCGCGGGCCGCGCGTGATGGTCAGGCCCCAGGTGACGAGCGGCGCCACGTCGCCCGGCCAGCAGTGCTGGATGGGCAGGCGGCTCAGGTCCACGTCATCGCCCTCCTCCACGATCTGCTGGCAGGGCGGATGACGCACCACGGCGGGCGCCATGCTCCACAGGGTCTTGATGAGGTCGCGCCGGCCCCACAGCTCTTTCATGCCGCGCGGGGGCTCGGGCTCTTTCAGCTGCGCCAGCACCTCGCCAAAGGCGCGGATGTCGGCCAGCCCGGCCACGCCCAGCGCCCGCGCCACGCGGCCGGGTGTGCCGAACAGGTTGGTCAGCACGGGCATGGAATAACCGGTGGGGTTTTCGAACAGCAGCGCCGGGCCGCCCGCGCGCAGCACGCGGTCGCTGAGGGCCGTCATTTCGAGGTGCGGCGACACCGGGGCAGCCACGCGGCGCAGCTCGCCTGCGGTCTCCAGCTGGGTCAGAAAGTCACGTAGGTCGCAGTAATGCATTGGAGAAAAACAGCTCTAGCGCTTGTAGGGTGTGCGCAAGCAGCTATCAAATCGGGACTATTGGCCCAGACCCTTCCAGCGCGGCGCCAGCTCGTTGGCGATGCCCAGCAGATCGAGCGCGCGTGCCACGCTGTGCCGCACGATGTCATCCACGCTTTGCGGGCGCTGGTAGAAGGCGGGCACAGGAGGGCAGACGATGGCGCCCATCTCGGTGGCGGTCACCATGTTGCGCAGGTGCCCCAGGTGCAGCGGTGTCTCGCGCGCCATCAGCACCAGCGGGCGGCGCTCTTTCAGCATCACGTCGGCGGCGCGGGTGAGCAGGTTGTCGGCCAGGCCGTGGGCCACCGCAGCCAGCGTGTGCATGGAGCACGGCGCCACCACCATGGCCTGCGCACCGAACGAGCCGCTGGCGATGGGGGCGCCCACGCTGCCGATGTCGTGCGCCACATCGGCCAGCGCGTGCACGTCGGCGCGGCCCAGGCCCAGCTCGTGCTGCAGCGTGAGCCAGCCGCTGGCGGTGACCACCAGGTGCGATTCGATCTGCGACAGGCCGCGCAGTGCGCGCAGCAGCTCCACGCCGTACACCGCGCCGCTGGCGCCCGAGATGCCGACGATGATGCGGCGCGGTGCGGCGCTCATGGGCGAGCGGAACGCGCAAACAGCCCCGGCGCCCAGCGGCCCAGCACCGCGCGCGGTGACCATTCGCGCGGGTCGAGCACGGGCAGCTCGAGCGCATCCAGCGCGTTCTTCACCACCAGGCCGAGCTCGGTGTCACCCTCCATCACCAGGCGGCGGTTGAAGAACAGCGTGTCCGGGTCCTGCCGGCGCTGGGCCAGCAGCAAAAAGTCCTGTGCGTTGGCGCTGATGGCCAAGTCGGGGCTGGCCTGCGACGCGCTGGGCGTGAAGCGCTGGCCGTTCCAACGGAAGTCGAACGCCACGCGCGCGTCGCGCACGCGAATCGCCAGGCGCTTGCCTTGCAGAATGTCTTTCACGTCCTGAGGCAGTTGCCTTGCCAGCGCCAGGTTGAGGGCGGTCACCAGCAGCATCGAGCCGGGATAGGCCGGCAGGCGCGCCAGCACGGCGCCCACGGGGCGCGGCACGGTGATGGGGGCGGGAGCGGTGGCGGTCATGGGAGTGTTTTCCTCGGGGTTCAGGCAGCGGCCGTCTCGATCAGGTCCAGCCCCGGCTTGCCGTGCCAGTAGCCGTTGCACGGGGCCTCGGGCATGAAGGGGCGCATGGCGGCCAGCGCAGCCGGGTCGGGCTGATCGGTGCGGCGCGCGGCGTCGAAGGCGGCAACGATCTGCGCCATGTGCTGCGACTGCGGCGACAGGCGCAGAATGTCCACGCCGGCGGCGCGCAGCGCGGGGATGTCGCCAATCAGGTTGTGCACGCGCGCCGACTGCGTCTGGATGCCGTTGATGACGAGGAAGGACTCCTTCTCGCGCGTTTGCAGCAGCTGGCCGTCCGGGTGCTCGATGCAGCGAAAGCCGCAGTCGTCCTTGGGCAGGTTGTAGTGGCGCGCCGTGAAGCAGCGCGCCGAGAACGCCAGCGGCATGCGGCCGTAGGCGAACACCTCGGTCTGCAGGCCCGCGGGCTTGCTTTGCAGCAGCACGGCCAGGTCGGACTGGCGCATCTCCAGCGGCATGACCCAGCGGCTGGCGCCCAGGCCATGCATCCAGGCCAGGGTGTCGGCATTGAAGATGTTGAGCTGCGGCCCGGCCACGAAGGGCCGCTTGCCGGCCAGGTTGTGCACCGCGCCCATGTCGCCCGCCTCGACCAGGAATTCCTCGTCACGCACGATCTTGTGCATGTCGGCCACGTCGCTGGTGGATTCCAGCAGCACCATGGTGGACATCACGGCCTGCTTGCCGGCCGCCTGCAGCATGCGGGCGATGTCCAGCCAGTCGCTCTGGCGCAGTTCGTGGCGGCGCGAGCACACGGCCTCGCCCAGGTAGACGATGTCCACGGCGGTTTGGGCCATGGCCTGGTAGAACTCGAAAACGGTGTCGCGGTGCCAGTAGTACTGCAGGGGGCCCAGAGCCAGCTTCATCATCGGCTTATTCATCGTTTCCATCACTTCCAGGGACGGTGGTAGGCCCCCAGCGTGTGCTGCT
>JAKOWB010000154.1 GCA_029781795.1 Pseudomonadota bacterium
GTTCAGCCTGCAGAAGGGGCCGCCCTTCGAGGAGTACCGCAAGCTCGCCCCGCACCCGCTGATCGTCGATCTGGGCTCGACCTTCGAGGACTTCGCCGACACCGCCGCGGCCCTGCGCCAGCTCGACCTGGTGATCATGACCGATTCCTCGGTGGCGCATCTCGCCGGCAGCCTCGGGGTGCCGATCTGGGATCTGGTGAACTTCAACACCTACTGGATCTACTTCATGGAGCGCGAGGATTCGCCCTGGTACCCCTCCATGCGCCTGTTCCGGCAGAAGAAGCCGGGCGACTGGGACGAGGTCTTCGAGCGCGCCGCCCAGGAGCTGGCCCGCCACGTCGCCGAGGTGAGGGCCACCTGAGTCGCCTCGCCACGTCGAAATTGTTGGGCAATTTCATTACAATATGGCATAAACTTGTCACAGGACTTCGGCTGAGTGGGTAGCAAGGCTGGGGCGGGGGAAGGGTGATCGTCCGGTGAGGGACAATTCGAGCTTCGAAGGTGGCGCCGACGAGCAGTGGTCGGCTGATCAGCCGTATACGCTGTTCCGCAGCGAGGACGAGAGCTTCCACCAGCAGATGCGGCTGGCGGCGGCGGCGCACCGTGCCGGCCGTCTGGACGAGGCGATCAGCTCCTACCTGCGCCTGCTGGCGGTCAAGCCCTACAATGCCGAGCTGCACAACAACCTGGGCGTGGCGCTGCGCCTGATCGGCAAGCTCGACGCCGCCGTCTCCCATCACCGCCAGTCGCTCGAGCTCGATCCCGACAACCCGTCGCTGCACACCAACCTCGGCAACGCGCTGCGCATGGCCAACCGCACGCGCGAGGCGGTGCGCCATCATCTGCAGGCGGTGGCGCTGAAGCCGGACTACGCCGAGGGCTTCTTCAATCTCGGCCTCTGCCTGCGCGACCTCGGCCGTGCCGACGAGGCGCTGGCCTGCCTGTCCAAGGCGCTGGCGCTGGGCCCGCAGAACAAGCGCGCCCGGGTCGAGATCGCCATCACGCGTCTGATGCAGGGCGATTTCACGCGCGGCTTCGCGGAGTACGAGTGGCGCAAGCAACTCGACGACGTGCCGGCGCCCGAGTTCCGCCAGCCGGTGTGGACGGGCGACGACATCAAGGGCAAGCGCATCCTGCTCTATCCCGAGCAGGGCCTGGCCGACGTGCTGCTCTTCGTGCGCTACGGCCGGGAGCTCAAGCGGCGCGGCGCCTCGGTGCTGGTGCTCTGCCAGGCGCTGCTCAAGGATCTGCTGGCACGGCTCGACTACCTCGACGGCGTGATCGCCGAGGGCGAGCAGCTGCCGGAATTCGACCTGCACGCCTCGCTGCTGTCGCTGCCGCATCTGTGCGGCGTCGATGTTCCCGCGGCGATGTCGGGCGAGGCCTATCTGCTGCCGCCGGAGCGCGGGCGCATCAAGCTGGGCAACCTGCCGCGCGCCAAGTTGCGCGCCGGCATCTACTGGGCGGCGATGCCGGGCCAGGCGCTCGATCGCCAGCGTTCCGTGCCGTTCCCGCATTTCATGGCGCTGGCCGGCGATCCGGCGATCCTGTTCTTCAGCCTGCAGGGCGGCGCCCACCAGAAGGACATCCAGTCGCACGGCGCCAGCGGCCTGGTGCACGACGTCGGTCGCGGCATCTTCGACTTCGCCGAGGCGGCCAGCGCGCTGGAGCAGCTCGACCTGCTGATCACCATCGACGCGCCGATCGCCCATCTCGCCGCCGGCATGGGCATGCCGACCTGGCTGCTGCTGCCCACGGTGCCGGACTGGCGCTGGCAGCAGAGCCGCGAGGACTGCCCCTGGTATCCCAGCCTGCGCATCTTCCGCCAGACCACGCCGGGCGACTGGGCCCCGGTCT
>JAKOWB010000157.1 GCA_029781795.1 Pseudomonadota bacterium
CGCCAGCCGGATCCGCGCCAACCGCTCGCCTGCGAGCGGCGGAAGCCTGGCAGAGGACATCAACCGCAGCAGGGGCAGGGGCGTCAGCGCGTTCATGGTTCGTACCATGAACAAGAATCCTCAATCTGTAAATCAACCAATAGTTGTCACGCGGCGGATCACATCATCGGACGTCGCGCCGCGCCTCGCCGCACGAAGGCCAGCACCGCGCCGGCCGCCGCCAGGGTGGCGGCGAGCGGGCCGAAGCCGACGAAGCCCTGCGTCGCCATCATCCAGCCGCCCAGCCCCGCGGCGCCCGCCCAGCCGACGCTGGCGCAGGTGCCGTTTAGCCCCATGACGGTGCCGCGCACGTCGTCGGGCACGTCGGCCAGTGCGGCCATGAAGGCCGGCCGGCCCAGCGCGTTGACGAAGACATACACAAAGGCGATGGCCACCGTGGGCACCAGGCCGGGCTGCCAGATGAACAGGGCGACGCCGGCGGTGCCGGTGCCGATCAGGCTGAAGCCGAAGATGCCCAGCCGGTCGCGCAGCCGGTCGGCGAGTTGGCCGCCCAGCGCCGTGCCGACGAGATTGCCGATCGCCATGATCAGCAGCGGCACGGCCACCGAAGCCAGCGGCAGGCTATAGGCCTGCTGCAGGTAGGTGGCGAAATAGACGACCACGAGGCCGTAGCAGATGCGCTCGGCGATGCCCATGGTCAGCAGCATCACCACGGGCGTGGTCATGGTCTGGCGCAGCGAGAGCGAGCGGCCGCCGCCGCGCGCGCCGCCATAGGCCGGCCGCGCCGTGGTGAACCACAGGCTGATCGCGGCGAGGAAGGCCAGCACGCCGACGCAGATGTTGACGCCGCGCCAGCCGACGGCGGCGCCGATCCAGGCCGCCGCCGGCACCCCGACGACAAGCGTCAGCGACTGGCCGCTCATCACCCAGCCCAGCGCGCGGCCGCGCTGTTGGTCGGGCACGCGGCTGGAAACCTCGGCGAAGACCGAGCCCATGAAGACGCCGGAGCAGCCGCCGGCGATCGTCGCCCACA
>JAKOWB010000162.1 GCA_029781795.1 Pseudomonadota bacterium
CGCCAGCCCCGGTGGCCGAACCCTCCTTCCTCGACGGCCTGATGGACAACCCGCTGCTGCCCGCGGCCGGCGCCGGCCTGATCGCGCTGCTGGCCGGCCTGGGCATCTACCGCGCCCGCCAGCGCAAGCAAAAAGACGTCGAGCGGGACAGCGAGTTCATCGAAAGCCGCCTGCAGCCGGATTCGTTCTTCGGCGGCAGCGGCGGCCAGCAGGTCAACACCAAGGAGCGCCCCAGCGGCGGCGGCTCCTCCTCCATGGCTTATTCGCCCAGCCAGCTCGACGCCGCAGGCGACGTGGACCCGGTGGCCGAGGCCGACGTCTACCTGGCGTACGGCCGCGACATGCAGGCCGAGGAAATCCTCAAGGACGCCCTGCTGACCCACCCTGGCCGCATCTCGGTGCACCGCGAGCTGGCCGAAATCTATGCCAAGCGGCGCGACGCCCGCGCGCTCGATGCCATCGCCACCGAAGCCCACGCACTGACCCAGGGCGATGGCCCCGACTGGCAGGCCATCGCCAGCCTGGGCGCCGAACTGGACCCCAACAACCCGATGTACAAGCCCGGCGGCAAGCCGGTGCCCAAGGTAGCGTCCACCGGCACGCGGCGCCAGTTCGGTGCCGACACCGAGCCGCAGACCGCACAGGTCATCCTGGGCAAGGACGGCACCGCCTCCACCGGGCGCCCGCCGCTGGATCTGAAGCTCGACCTGGGCGATTCCGTGCGCCAGGCCGTGCCCACGCCCAGCACGCCGCCCGCCGCCGTGGCGGCAGCCGCCGCTGCCGCCGTCGGGACTGCGGCGGCCGTCGCCAGCACGGCGCCGACATCGGCCCGCCAGGCTCTTGAAACGCCCGCTCCGGTCAAGGCCGACAGCGAGTTCGTCGACCTTGACCTGGGGGGCATGGACTTTGCCCCGCCGTCCGAACTGGCCGCCGCGGCGCCACCGGCACCCGCACCCGCACCCGCTTCCAAACCTGCACCCGCGCAGGCCGCATCGACCGCTCCCCCGGCCTCGAACTCCGGGATGATCGAGTTCGACATGGATGCCCTGTCCATCGACCCGGATTCGCGCTCGGGCGACGCCAAGACCGAGCAGCCCGAGGTCGACGAAGACCCGCTGTCCACCAAGCTGTCGCTGGCACAGGAATTCCGCGCCATCGGCGACATCGACGGCGCACGCACCCTGGCAGCCGAGGTCGCCGCCGAGGCCGTGGGCGCGCTCAAGGTTCGCGCCGAGCGCTTCCTGACCGAGCTC
>JAKOWB010000168.1 GCA_029781795.1 Pseudomonadota bacterium
GGTCGCCGATACGCCGGCCGCGGCGGCGCAGGGCGAGGCCGTCATCACCATGCTGGCCGATGATCCTGCGGTCGAAGCCGTGACCTTCGGTCCCGATGGCGTGCTCGAGGCGATGCCCGCAGGCGCGCTGCATATCGGGATGAGCACGATCAGCGTGGCGCTGGCCGATCGTTTGACCGCGGTGCATGCCGAACGCGGCCACGACTATGTCGCGGCGCCGGTGTTCGGGCGGCCCGAGGCCGCGGCCGCGGCCAAGCTGTTCATCGTCGCGGCCGGGGCACCGGCGGCGCTGGCGCGCTGCCAGCCGCTGTTCGACGCGCTCGGGCAAGCGACCTACCCGGTGGGCGAACGGCCGAGCGCCGCCAATGTCGTCAAGCTCAGCGGCAATTTCCTGATCGCCGCGACCATCGAGGCGCTGGGCGAGGCCATCGCCCTGGTGCGCAAATCGGGCGTGGACCCACGGCGCTTTCTGGACATCCTCACCGGCACCTTGTTCAACGCGCCGATCTATCGCACCTATGGCGGCATCATCCTCGACGAGAAATACCAGCCGGCCGGCTTCAAGGCGCCGCTTGGCCTCAAGGATGCCCGGCTGGTGCTGGCGGCGGCCGAGGCCGAGCGGGTGCCGTTGCCGATCGCCAGTCTGATCCGCGACCACTATCTGGCCCTGCTGGCCCAAGGCGGCGAAGAGCTCGACTGGTCGTCGCTGGCCCGCCTGGCGGCGCAGCGCGCCGGGCTGTGATGCGGTTGCGGCGGACCCTGTACCAATGAAGAATTTCTCCGATCTGACCGAGCAAGAGATCCTCGCCCTGGCCATCTCGCTGGAAGAAGAGGATTTCCGTGTCTACAACGACTTCGCCGAGGGGTTGAAGGATACTTACCCGGCCTCGGCGCGCATGTTTCGGGAAATGGCGGGCGAGGAAGCACAGCATCGCCACCACTTGCTGGAACTGTACCGCCAGCGATTCGGCGAACACATCCCGCTGCTGCGCCGCCAGGATGTCCGCGGCTTTGTCGAACGGCGGCCGGTCTGGCTGGCGCGCCCGCTCGGCCTCGATGCCGTGCGCGACATGGCCGAGACCATGGAGCTGGAGACTCGGCGGTTCTATGCCCGCGCGGCGCGGCGCTGCACCGATGCGGCGATCCGGCAACTGCTCGGTGATCTCGCCGAGGCCGAACGGCGCCACGAAAGCGCCGCCGAGCGGCTGGGGGCCGAGATCCTGCCCGCCGGGGTGCGCCAGCAGGAAGACGAGACCGAGCGCCGCCTGTTTGTGCTGCAGGTCATCCAGCCTGGCCTGGCCGGGCTGATGGATGGCTCGGTATCGACCCTGGCGCCGTTGTTCGCCGCCGCCTTTGCCACCCACGACACCTG
>JAKOWB010000174.1 GCA_029781795.1 Pseudomonadota bacterium
CGCCAGCACATCGAAGCCGCTCGGAGCGGAAAAGAGCACGCGCCATGCGGCGCTGGAAAAACGCCAGTAGTCACTCGGCAGTTCGTGCAGGCCGATGCTCTGGTGGCTGCTGACGAAGCAGATGCCGCCCGGCTTGAGCACCCGGTTGATCTCCAGCGCCACGCGCCAGGGCATCTGCAGGTGCTCGAATACCGAGGTGGAGATCACATAGTCGAAGGACTCGGGCGGGAAGTGCCGCGACAGCGCGTGCGCATCGCCCACTACATCGACCGTCGGATCCGGGACGATGTCGAAGACGGTAAGGTCCGCGTCGCCCAGATTGGCATGTGTCTTGATCGGCCCGGAGCGCTCGCGCCCGCCGACATCGAGCAGGCGGGGCCGCAGGCCGGCGGCCCGGTCCAGCGTCAGCAGGCCGAACAGCAGGGCGGTGGTCTCGTCGCCGTCGGGCTGGGTGATGAAGGCCTCGACCTGCTGGGCGGCGTCCAGTTCCTCGGCCGTGCCGTCGTTGCGATGCAGGCGGAGGCGCAGCCCCTCGGCGCCTTCCGGCGGCAGCAGGCCCTGCACGCAAAAGCGGTGGCTGCCCCCCGGTTCGGCGGTGATATCGACCTGCGTCCGGTCGGTGCCGGCTACACTCAATGTCTGCACCTGACTCGCCAGTCCAGGGGGCAGGTAGCCCTCGATTCGGAACAGCTCGCCATAGACCATGCGCCGGGTGATAGCAGTTCGCATTCTGCGGGGGACCCTTCTCCCGCGCCGAGTCTAAGCAGCCGGCTAGGGGAAACTACGTACAGGATTATTCAGATCTGAAACCCAATGGTTGCAGATCGCCCGGAGGAGCATTTCCAGCGGATGTGGAGAGCGGGAAATTCAGACGATATGGCAGAGGCTTATTGGAGAATGCCGCGCCGGGCATCGAGAACCGATATCGAACGATCGGGGCAGAAATCCGTGGATGCCGCCGTCGTGGCGTTCGGCCCGGCCTGGCGGCGGGACCGGGTGGACCCTCAGGCGAGGGCGCGCGGCAGTGCGAGTTGGAGTCGTGTGACCAAGGTGCCGTCTTCTATCGTCATAGTGGTGCCCAGTGCTCGCGACAGGCCGCCGAATCGGGCGAGCATGCGCCGCAACAGGGACGGGTCGGGCCGGCGCAGCGTCATGCCCCTCGTGACCATCGGAATCTGCCGCAGGCGGCTGCCGTCCGAACCGATCTCCAGCACGAAGACGGCCGAGCGCTGGGTCCAGGGCCAGAGGTAGATCCAGAAGTCCTGGATGGCGTTGCCGTTGTCATAGAGCACCGGCCGGCCCTCGATCACCTCCACCCCCTGCGTCATGTGCGAGGAGTGGCCGTGGATGATGTCGATGCCGCCCTCGACCAGCGCGCGGGCGAAGCGCCGGCGCGACGCCAGCGGCCGCTTCAGCAGGTCGGCGCCCCAGTGGATCGACATGAGCTTCAGGTCGGCGCCGAGGCCATCGAAGGGCGCCAGCAGCTCCGGCACCGGCCCGGTGCCCTTGGGCGGCCAGGCGAAGGAGTGGCCGGGCGTGGCCTCGCCGGCCTGGTACTCCGGCATGCGGTCGCTGAAGCCGGCGATGGCGAGCTTGAGGCCGCGGCGCTCAAGCACCGCCGGCCGGCGCGCCTCGGCCAGGGTGCGGCCGGCGCCGCACCAGGCGATGCCGGCCTTGGCCAGATGCTCGAAGGAATCAAGCAGTCCCTGCGTGCCGTAGTCGCCGGTGTGGTTGTTGGCGAGGCCCACCAGGGCGATGTTGGCCGCCTTCAAGATCGAGAGCGTGTGGGGGCTGGCCTTGAACTTGAAGGTCTTGGCGCCCTTCCACTTCTCGCTCGACGTGGTGATCGGTGTTTCCAGGTTGCAGATCGACAGGTCGGCGTCCCGCAGGTAGGGCAGGGCGTCGCCCCAGAACTCCTCCGGCCGGCGCGCGGCCAGCGCCGCTTCGACATCGCGACCGGGCATCACATCGCCGGCGAAGGCGATGGTGAAGGGGCGGCTGGCCATGCCCCGCGTCAGGCGACGATCTGCTCGCGCACCTCGATCAGCGTCGTCTCGCCGCTCTTCAGCGCGGCGGCGAGCTGCTGCTCGAAGTCGGCGAGCGAGGTGGCGCTGACGGCCTTGGCGCGGTAGGCGCGGGCCAGCATCAGGTAGTCCGGCACCAGCGGTGTCACCGCGATCTGCTGAACCCCGCGCTCGATCATGCCGTCGCGGATCGCGCCGAGGGCATGGTTGTGCCACAGCACGATCACCACCGGCGCCTTCTCTTCCACCGCCGTGATGAGGTCCTGCGCGGTGTAGAGGAAGCCGTGGTCGCCGGCCAGCACCACCACCGGCTTGTCCGGCTGGCCGAGCCTGGCGCCGATGCCGGCCGGCAGGCCGTAGCCCAGCGTGCCGTAGCCCAGCGGGTGCAGCCACGAGCGGTGGCGCGGCATGTCGTAGGTCATGTTGGCGGTATAGGCGATCTGCGTCATGTCGCTGGCGATGACGGCATCGTCCGGCAGCACCTTGCGCAGCACGTCCAGCACCTTCTCGTGCTTGTCGCCCAGCGCGTACCCGGGCCGCAGGATCTCCGGCCGGATGGCGGCGACGCGCGCCCGGCCCCAGTCAGGCTTCGCCGCGGGCTTGCCCTCGCGCAGCGCCCGGACCAGGCCATCGGCCGCCGCCGCCGCGTCGCCCAGGATGGCGAGGCGCGCGGGATAGAGGTCGACCAGCTTGGCCGGGTCCAGGTCGACGCGGATGATCTCGCCGCCGATCGGCAGGCGCGGCAGCCAATGGTCGGTCTCGCCCAGTTCCGAGCCTAGCACCAGCACGCGGTCGGCCTCGCGCAGCAGCTTCAGGCCGGGATCGCGCTGCAGGCCCTGGCCGACGTGCAGCGGGTGCCGCGGCGGCAGCAGGCCCTTGGCGGCCACCGTGGTGATGACCGGCGCGTCCAGCCGTTCGGCCAGCGCGACGATGGCCGGGCCTGCCTCCAGCGCGCCGCCGCCGGCGACGATGAGCGGCCGCTCGGCACTGCGCAGCAGCTCGGCCGCCGCCAGGATCTCGCCCTGCGGCGGCTCCGGCGGGCCGTTCAGGCGGCGCACCCGCCAGTCGCCCTCGGCCGGCGAGTCGATGACGTCGAGCGGCAGCTCGATATGCACCGGCCGGGGGCGCGATCCCTTGAACAGCGCAAAGGCGCGGGCCACCAGGTCGGGAACGTCCGACGGCGTCAGCGCGGTGGCGCTCCAGGCGGTGAGCGAGGCAGTCAGCGCGCGCTGGTCGCGCATCTCGTGCAGGTGGCCGTAGCCGCGCCCCAGCGAGGCGCGCTGGTTCACCGCCGAAAGCACCAGCATGGGCACGGAATCGCTGTAGGCCTGGCCCATCGCGGTGGCGGCGTTGGTGATGCCGGGCCCGGTGATCAGCAGGCAGACACCGGGCTTGCCGGTGGCGCGGGCATAGCCGTCGGCCATGAAGGCGGCGCCCTGCTCGTGGCGCGTCAGCACGTGGCGAATCCTGCTGCCGGGCAGGCCGCGATAGAGGCTGATGGTATGGACGCCGGGAATACCGAAGACCAGCTCGACGCCATAGCCCTCCAGCAGCGTGACCAGCGCCTCGCCGACGGTCTTGCCCGCGATGTTCATGATGTCTCTCCGCCGCGTGTCAGGGGGCCCAGCCGGTCTTCCAGCAGCAGGTAGCAGCTCCGCCGCGCGTTCTCGACCGAGAAGACCGTGGGGTTCAGGCAGTACTCCAGCCAGAGGCCATCGATCAGCGCGGTCAGCGCCAGCGCCAGCGGCGCGCCCTCGACCTGGCGGCCGCGCTTGGCCGCGAGCTGGTCGATGATGCGGGCGATGCCGCGGCGATAGCCCTCGTAGAGTTCGTTGTGCTTGCGGCGCAGGTTCTCGTGCGTGCGCACCTGGCCCCAGAGCGCCAGCCAGACCGAGAGGTTGGTCTGGTTGAAGATCTCGCCGGCAAAGGAGCTCTCGACCACCGCGACCAGCTTGTCCTCCGGCTGGCGCAGCGTGCGGGCGATGGCCAGGCGGGTCGCCTGCACCAGCATCTCGGCCACCGTGTCGTAGGTGGTGACCAGCAGGTCTTCCTTGCTGGGAAAGTAATGGTTGATCAGGCCGTGCGAGATGCGCGCCTCGGCGCAGATCTCGCTGACCGTGAAGGCATTGACGCCACCCTTGGCCAGGCAGCGGATCGCCGCCTCGACGATCTCGCGGCGGCGCTGCTCGGGGTTCTGCCGCGAGAAGCGCGGCTCGCCTCGGCGCCTGGTCTTGGGAAGGGGTCCCGATCCCTCGCTCATCTAGTCCCTCTTGCTCACCGGCCCTGCCTTAGCAGAGCCCGGGTGCCTTCGCCACGACTCATAGGTGTTGGCGCGGGATGACCTCGCCTCCCTCGCGAATCGACACCTCGCGCCCGTCCAGCCGCGCCACGACCCGCCAGCCGAGGCGCAGCGCCTCCGCGTCGCCTTGCAGTGTCACCCGCGCCGTCGCATCTGCCGCCACACCGGCGCTTTCGCTGGCGATGAACCATTCGCTGTCGAGTCGCGCCGACAGCGGATCCTCGGGCAGGATCGAGAAGCTGTCACGGCACCAGGACTCGGTCACCAGACCGCTTCCGGTCAGCCGCGTGCGGCCATAATCGCTGTGCAGCGTGACGCTGCGGCGCCCGCTGCCGACGTCGGTTTCCAGGATGCGCTCGTGCCTGCCCTCGCGCTCGGCGAGGCAGGCGACCGGCGGTGCGACAACGACGGGGGCGAAAGGCGGCAGCGCGGCGTCCTCGGCGCGGGGCCGTCGCAGCGGCAGGATGAGGCGCCCCTCGCCGGCCGCCAGCGTCACCGTCGCCAGCCAGGGCTGCGGCCAGAGGATCGGCCAGTGCTGCGTCGCCAGCACCAGGCGCAGGCGCTGCCCGGCGGCGACGCGCCGGCCGAAGTCGTTGAGCGCCAGCGCGACCGTCACCCGCTCCCCCGGCACCAGGTCGCTGGGCGCGGCCGAGCCCTGGCGATGTGCCAGGTTCAGCGTGCCCCAGGTCAGCAGGTTCGAGGTGCCGTCCGCGTCCACGGCGCAGAGCCGTGCCGTCAGGTTGGCCCGCGGTGCATCGCAGGCCAGGGTCAGTGTCAGCAGGGGCGCGCCCAGCAGGTCGAGGTCGGCCTCCAGCGCGGCGGTGTCGAAGGCCAGGCCCAGGGCATCCTCGCGCCGCTGATCGCCGGGCATGTCGGGACAACTGCCGCCGTAGCCGCCCCAACGCCCGCACTCCATCCCGGCGCTGGCTGGCGAGCGGAGCGTCATCTCGCCGCCGGGCAGCGGCGCCGCGCCCAGGCCGCCGGCATTGAGGAAGAAGGTCAGCGGCGTCTCCGCGCGCGGCCAGCCGGCGTCGGCGACCCAGCGGCCGGGATGCTCGGCATAGGCGGGGGCCGGGCGCTCGGGCTCGGTGATCCAGGCGGTGAGCGCCGGCCCCTCCATGATCCCGGTCGGCTCGTCCAGCAGCCAGTGGCGCCACCAGCGCAGCGCCTCCTGCAGCCAGCCGATCAGCGGGCCGGGCGCGCCGCGGCAGGGATGGCTGTGGCTCCAGGGCCCGATCAGGCCTTTCTTCGGTCCCCTCAGGTGGCGCAGCAGGCGCGGCACGGCGTTGGAGTAGCTGTCGTCCCAGCCGCCGACGGCATAGACCGGGATTCGGATGCGCTCCCAGTCCTCGCAGACCGAACCCTGCCGCCAGTAGGCGTCGCGCGCCTGGTGCCGCAGCCAGGTCGCCGACCAGCAGCGATTGGCCGCCAGGCGCTGCTGCCACAGCGCCTGCCAGTCGGCGCGCTGCTGCGGATCGGGCGGCAGGGCGTTCAGCGCCAGGATGAAGCTGGACCAGAGCGGGTCCTCGGTGAGGTAGGCGCCACCCATGTAGTGCACGTCGTCGGCGAAGCGGTCGTCCGAGCAGCAGAGCGCGATGATCGCCTTCAACGCCGGCGGGCGCCGCGCCGCAACCTGCAGGGAATTGAATCCGCCCCAGGAGATGCCGGTCATGCCGACCCGGCCGCTGCACCAGTCCTGCGCCGCCAGCCAGGCGATGACGTCCGAGAGATCCTGCTGTTCCGCCGGCAGGTACTCGTCCAGCAGGACGCCGTCGGATTCGCCGCTGCCGGCGAGGTCGAGGCGGCAGTAGGCCAGGCCCTGTTCGGCGTACCAGGGCGCCATCTCGGCGTCGCGGAAGATCGTGCCGTCGCGGCGGCGGTAGGGCAGGGCCTCCAGCACCACCGGGGCCTTGCCCTCGGCCGGCCGCCACAGCGTCGCCGCCAGCCGCCGCCCGTCGGGCAGCGGGATGAACAGCGGGTCCAGCACGGCGATGCTCACGCCGGCCCTCCGGCCTGCGGCGGCTTCGCCTCGGGCTTGCCTTCGGCCTTGAGCGGCGTGTGCGGCACCCACTCGTAAACCGCGGGCGAGGTGGTGGGATAGACCTGGAACTCCTCCAGCGTGGTTTCGGCGTCGATGCGCCGGCGGCGCAGCAGGCGCCAGAAGGTGAAGAGGCCGAGCAGGAAGGAGACGATGGCGGCGTACCAGAAGAAGGCCGCCGGCCCGGCGTGATCGATCGCCGCCGTGCCGATCACCGGCCCGACCGCGCCGCCGAGCGCCCAGAACAGCAGCAGGTTGGAGGAGACCGAGACGTACTGCTCGGGCGTGGCGCGGTCGTTGGCGTGCGCCACCGAGACGGGATAGAGCGCCTCGGCGAAGCCGCCGAAGCCGGCGAAGAGCAGGATCAGCAGCCACCAGGCGCTCTGCGCGTCGACCAGGATGAAGCCGACCGACACCGCGATCAGCGCGATGTGCATTCCGACCAGGATGTAGCGCCGGTCGGTGCGGTCGGACAGCCAGCCCAGCGGGAACTGCAGCGCGATGCCGCCGATCTGGCTGGCCGCCATGAGGAAGGCGATGGAAGCCAGCGGCAGGCCGATCTGCGAGCCGTAGAGCGGGCCGATGCCGGCGAAGGTCATGGCGATCATGCCGGTGGCGAAGCAGCCGACCGCGCCGGTGGGCGAGACCTTGAAGGCGGTCAGCAGGTGCAGCGTCACCTGGCGCGGCGGCTTGGGCGTCAGCACCTTGATCGCGGTCAGCGGCACGAGGGAGAAGGCGAAGAGACCGGCGGCGATCATCAGCACGCGGCTGCCCGTCGGCTCGAAGTGCTGCGCGCCGAGCTGTCCCAGGCCGTAGAACAGGCCCATGCAGAGCACATAGAGCGTCAGCGTCTGGCCGCGCTTCTCGTTCGTCGTCATCTCGTTCAGCCAGGATTCGGTGACCACGGAGAGGGCGGCGGTGGCGAAGCCGGCGGCGAAGCGCAGCAGCAGCCAGGGCAGCAGCGCGTGCGACCAGTCCAGCGCCAGCATGCAGACCGTGGTGACGGCGGCGAAGGCGGCATAGGCGCGGATGTGCCCGACCGAGGCGATCACCGGCTGGCCCAGCAGGCAGCCGACGATGAAGCCCACCATGTTGGCGGTCAGCACCAGGCCGATGGCCTCGGTCGAGAAGCCATAGGCCTCGAGCCTCAGCGGCTGCAGCGTCATGAAGACGCCGCTGCCCAGCGACCAGACGGCGGCCGAGACGAAGAGCGGCAGGATGCCGAAGCGCATGGCCCTCCCTCCCTGCCGGTGCGACCGCCGAGTCCTAGCACGCCGTTGGACGAGCGCTCAATTAGGCTGGTTGCCGCTCTTCGCCTTGTGGCACATGCTGCCGCGGGCCATCACTCCGGCTGTCATCCCGGACGGCGCGTCGGCGCCGATCCGGGATCCATCCGGCGGCTGGCTGCGGCATGGGTCCCGGCTCTTCGCTTCGCTGCGGCCGGGATGACAGAGGTGAGGTGCTATCCTTCGATGAAGATCGTCCACGACCAGCGCCACGCGCTGCACGACCCGAAGAACTTCCTGGTCAGCGGCGCGCCGAAGCCGAACCCGGAGGTGCCGCGCCGCGCCGAGGTGCTGCTGGAGGCGGCGCTGGCGGCCGGCCACCAGGCAGTCGCCACCGAGGATCTTCCGCTCGACTACCTAGCGCGCATCCACACGCCCGAGTACCTGCGCTTCCTGGAGACGGTCCACGCCCGCTGGAAGGAGATACCCGGCGCCAGCGCCGAGGTGATTCCCAACATGCATCCGCGCGAGCGGGCGGCAGGATACCCGGCCTCGGTGGTCGGGCAGGCGGGCTATCACATGACCGACACGGCCTGTCCGATCGACGGCGGCACCTGGCAGGCGGCGGTGGCGGCGGCCAACTGCGCCATGACCGGCGCCGGCCTGGTGCTGGCCGGGGAGCGGCGGGTCTATGCCCTCTGCCGGCCGCCGGGGCACCATGCCTACGCCGATCAGGCCGGCGGCTTCTGCTACCTGAACAACGCCGCCCTGGCGGCGCAGCGCGCGGTGGCGCTGGGCGCGCGCGTCGCCATCCTCGACGTCGACGTGCACCACGGCAACGGCACGCAGGGCATCTTCTACGAGCGCGACGAGGTGCTGACCGTCTCGCTGCACTCCGACCCCATCGCCTTCTATCCCTTCTTCGTCGGCTATGCGACCGAGCGCGGGACGGGCCGGGGCCTCGGCTACAACCTCAACATCCCCCTGCCCAAGGGCACCGGCGACGAGGCCTATCTCAAGGCGCTGGGCAAGGCGCTGGAGCGTATCGCCGCCTTCCGGCCGGCGCTGCTGGTCGTAGCGCTCGGCCTCGACGCGCACGAGGGCGATCCCTTCCAGGGCCTGGCCATCACCACCGGGGGGTTCCGGCGCATCGGCGCGGCCATCGGCGAGCTTGGCCTGCCGACCCTGATGGTGCAGGAGGGCGGCTACATGAACGCGGCGCTGGGGCCGAACCTCGTCAGCTTCCTCGCCGGCATCGACCCGGCGCCGGGCCTGGCATGAGCAAGGCGCCGCCCAAGCCACCCGCCAAGCCACCGGCGCTCGGCCCGCGCCTGCACGCCATCCGCAAGGCGCGCGGCCTGACGCTGGATGAGTTGTCGGAGCGCAGCGGCATTTCCAAGTCGATGCTGTCGCAGATCGAGCGCGGCCAGACCAACCCGACCTTCGGCACGCTGTGGAACATCACCCAGTCGCTCGGCCTCGAGCTGTCCGAACTGGTCGAGGCCGGGGTGCGCAAGCCCGGCGCCGCGATCGAGCGCCTGGCCGGCAACCTCACGCCGACCATCGCGTCGAAGGACGGCGGCTGCCTGCTGCGCATCCTCTCGCCGCCCGGCACCGCCGGGCTGATGGAATGGTACGAGCTGACGGTGGAACCCGGCCGCGCGCTGGAGAGCGAGCCGCACGGCCTCGGCGCCATGGAGCACCGGACCTGCCTGGCCGGGCGCCTGCAGGTGCGCTCGGCCGAGGCGGAGCAGGAACTGGCCGCCGGCGACACCGCCCGCTACCGCGGCGACGTGCCCCACGCCATCGCCAACCCCGGCAAGCAGCCGGCGCGGGCCCTGCTGGTCGTCATCACCGGCGGGGGGCGTTAGCCTCCTCGCCAGCGGCAGAATTCGGAGGCCGACAGCGCGCTGCCCCCTTGCCGTCGGCTCCTGTTCGATATATTGGATTTCATGTCCGCTAAAGAGGATCGCCGCATGACCCAGGCCGCCGCCGACTTCATCGCCGCCATCGAGGGCACCCTGGCCCAGATCGAGGCCGAGGGCCTGACCAAGCGCGAGCGCATCCTGGTCTCGGCCCAGGGGCCGGAGATCGAGATCGACACGGCCGCCGGCCGGCGCCGGGTGCTGAACTTCTGCGCCAACAACTACCTGGGCCTGGCCGACGATCCGCGCCTCGTCGCCGCCGCCAAGCAGGCGCTGGACGACTACGGCCTCGGCATGGCCTCGGTGCGCTTCATCTGCGGCACCGAGGACCTGCACCGCGCCCTGGAGCAGGAGATCGCCGAGTACCTGGGCTTCGACGACTCGATCCTCTTCGCCGCCTGCTTCGATGCCAACGGCGGCGTCTTCGAGCCGCTGTTCGGCGAGGAAGACGCGATCATCTCGGATGCGCTGAACCATGCCTCGATCATCGACGGCATCCGCCTCTGCAAGGCCCGGCGCTATCGCTATGCCAACAGCGACATGGCCGACCTGGAGGCGAAGCTGACCGAGGCCGCGGCGGCCGGCGCGCGCCGCACGGTCATCGTCACCGACGGCGTCTTCTCGATGGACGGCTATATCGCCAAGCTGGGCGAGATCTGCGACCTGGCCGACCGGCACGGCGCGCTGGTGATGGTCGACGATAGCCACGCCCTCGGCGTGCTGGGCGGCGGCGGGCGCGGTTCGATCGAGCACTGCGGCGTCATGGGCCGGGTCGACATCGTCACCGGCACGCTGGGCAAGGCGCTGGGCGGCTCGATGGGCGGCTTCATCGCGGCGCGCCAGCCGGTGGTCGATCTGCTGCGCCAGCGGGCGCGGCCCTATCTCTTCTCCAACTCGGTCGCGCCCTGCCTGGTGGCGGCCAGCCGCCTTGCCGTCCAGCTCGCCCGCGACGGGCAGGAGCTGCGCGCGCGCCTGTGGGACAACGCGCGGCGCTTCCGCGCCGGCCTCGCCGCCGCCGGCTTCGAGCTGCTGCCGGGCGAGCACCCCATCGTGCCGGTCATGGTGGGCGACGCGGCGCTGGCCGGGCGCCTCTCGGCCCGGCTGCTGGAGCTCGGCGTCTATGTGATCGGCTTCTCCTTCCCCGTGGTGCCGCGCGGCCAGGCGCGTATCCGCACCCAGCTTTCCGCCGGCCACACGCCGGAGCAGATCGACCGGGCCATCGCCGCCTTCGCCGAGGCGGGCCGCGACGTGGGAGTCCTCACATGAGCAACGCGACGATGAAGGCGCTGATCAAGGCCAAGCCGGAGCCCGGCATCTGGATGGGCGAGGCGCCGATCCCGGCCATCGGCCCGGACGAGGTGCTGATCAAGATCCACAAGACGGCGATCTGCGGCACCGACATCCACATCTACAAGTGGGACGACTGGGCCTCGCACACCATCCCGGTGCCCATGACCGTCGGCCACGAGTACGCCGGCGAGATCGCCGAGGTCGGCAGCAACGTGCGCCGCCTGAAGATCGGCCAGCGCGTCTCGGGCGAGGGCCACATCGTCGGCCAGACCAGCCGCAACGCGCGCGCCGGCAAGTTCCACCTGGACCCGGAGACGCGCGGCGTCGGCGTCAACCGCCCCGGTGCCTTCGCCGAGTACCTGGCGCTGCCGGCCTTCAACGTCGTGCCGCTGCCGGACGAGGTGGACTACGAGCTGGGCGCCATCCTCGACCCGCTGGGCAACGCGGTGCACTGCGCCCTCTCCTTCGACCTGGTGGGCGAGGACGTGCTGATCACCGGTGCCGGGCCGATCGGCATCATGGCCGCGGCGGTGGCGCGCCATGTCGGCGCCCGCCACGTCGTCATCACCGACGTCAACGACTACCGCCTGGGCCTGGCCGGGCAGCTCGCCGACGTGCGCCCGGTGAACGTCGCCAAGGAAGAGCTCAAGACGGTCATGGGCAGCCTCAGGATGACCGAGGGCTTCGACATCGGGCTGGAGATGTCGGGCGCGCCACAGGCCTTCGGCCAGCTGGTCGAGCACATGATCATGGGCGGCAAGATCGCCCTGCTCGGCATCCCCTCGGGCCCGACCCAGGTCGACTGGCGGCCGATCATCGGCAAGGCCCTGACGCTGAAGGCCATCTATGGCCGCGAGATGTTCGAGACCTGGTACAAGATGCTGTCGATGCTGCAGTCGGGCCTCGACATACGCCCGGTCATCACCCACCGCTTCCCGGTCGCCCAGTTCCAGGCCGGCTTCGACGCCATGCTGTCGGGCCAGAGCGGCAAGGTCGTGCTCGACTGGACGTGAGGGAGGCGGAATCCTCCGCCTGCGCGGGGGGTTAGAGTCCGTTCGCGGGCTTGATCCAAGTCAATGCCGCAGTGCAGCGATTGCCCGAGATTGCCGGTGATCCGGCGCAGGCGAAGCCCTGCCCGAATTGCTTGGCAAGAGGGACGGGCATGTCAGCAACAACAACAAACAGGGGCGGCGGCAGCAGCTATCTGCTGGGCGTGCTGCTGGTGATCGGCAGTGTCTTCGGTCTATTCCTGGCGGCCAACGCCAAGGACCCGGCGATGGAGCTGCACGGCTTCATCTTCGCCGCGGCAGGCATCCTCGGCATCTTCGCGCTGATCCGCCGCGCCACGGCGACGACGCCGCTGACCGGCGACGACGAGCGCTACGAGGACGGGGTGATCCGGGCCGGCGTCATCGCCTCGACCTTCTGGGGCATCGTCGGCTTCCTGGTCGGCGTCGTCATCGCCTGCCAGCTGGTCTGGCCGGAACTGAACCTCGGCCTGCCCTGGACCTCCTTCGGCCGACTCCGGCCGCTGCACACCTCGGCGGTGATCTTCGCCTTCGGCGGCAACGTGCTGATCTGCACCTCGTTCCATGTCGTCCAGCGCACCTGCAAGGCGCGCCTGGCCGGCGGCCTCGCCGGCTGGTTCGTGTTCTGGGGCTACAACGTCTTCATCGTCGTCGCCGCCACCGGCTACGTCATGGGCGTCACCCAGGCCAAGGAGTACGCCGAGCCGGAGTGGTACGCCGACCTCTGGCTGACCGTCGTCTGGGTGGTCTACCTGCTGGTCTTCCTCGG
>JAKOWB010000204.1 GCA_029781795.1 Pseudomonadota bacterium
CGCCACGCCCGGGCCTCTCTGCCTCTCGCTCACCGCGCTCGGCCATGTCGCGCCGGGGCGGGCGCTGCGGCGTTCGACCGCCCGCGCTGGCGACCTGGTCTGCGTCAGCGGCACGATCGGCGACGCCGCCCTGGGCCTCGGCGTGCTGACCCGCGAATGGCTGGGGCTGCCGGCCGAGGTCGCGGACCACCTGGCCGAGCGCTACCGGCGCCCGCGCCCGCGACTGGCCCTGGGCCAGGCCCTGTCGCAAAGCGGCCTCGCCACCGCCTGCCTCGACGTGTCGGACGGACTGGTCGCCGACCTCGGGCATATCGCCGAGACGTCGGGCCTGGCCGCCGTGCTGGAGGCCGGCAAGGTGCCGCTGTCCGAGGCGGCGCGCAGCCTGGTGGCGGAGGACCTGGAGCTTTTTCCGCGCGCCCTGACCGGCGGCGACGACTACGAGCTCTGCTTCACCCTGGCGCCGGAGCGGGCAGGGGAACTGCCTGCCCTGTCCGCCGCCCTCGATCTGCCGCTGACCCTGGTGGGGCGCATGGAGGCGGGCGAGGGGGTGCGCGTGCTCGACCGCGACGGCGCGGCACTGGCCCTGGGACGCGGCGGCTGGACGCATTTCTGACGCCAGGCATAGATGCCGTTCCCGCTGGCCGCTTTCTGCAACCGTGCCCTGTGGGTTATGAGCTAACCCCCGACCCGCATTCTGCCTAGTCTCGCGCCACCATGACCGTGGACAAGTCCAAGATCGCCGGTGCCCAGCTTGCCTTCTGCATGGGCATGAACCAGACCTCGCTGTCGCTGACCGTCACGGTCGCGGCGCTGGCGGGGCGCCAGATCGCCATGCCCTATGCCGACCTGGCCACGCTGCCGCTGGCCTGCCTGTTCGTCGGCATGCTGGCGACGACGGTGCCGGCCTCGCTGGTCATGGCGCGCTGGGGCCGGCGCGTCGGCTTCGGCATCGGCGCCTGCTGCGGCATCGTCTCGGGCCTGATCAGCGCCACCGCCATCTACCTGCAGTCGCTGGGTCTGTTCTGTGTCGGGCTCGGCCTCTACGGCGTCGCCGCCGGTTTCGCCAACTACTACCGCTTCGCCGCCTCGGAGGTGGCCTCGCCGGCCTTCCGTAGCCGGGCGATCTCCTTCGTGCTGGCGGGCGGCTGCATCGCCGGCGTGCTTGGCCCCTTCCTGGCCCTGCAGGGCAAGGACCTGGTGGAGCAGCACGTCTACATGGGCTCCTTCGTCATCGTCGCCTGCCTCTCCTTGCTGATCTTCCCCAGCCTGGTGACGGCGAAGATGCCGACCCACCAGAGCCAGCTTGCCGCCGCCAGCGGCGGTCCGCCGCCGCGATCGCTGGGCGAGATCATGCGCCAGCCCAAGTTCCTGATAGCGATCTTCGGCGCCATGATCGGCTATGGGGCGATGAACCTCATCATGGTCTCGGCCCCGCTGGCCATGGCCGGCTGCGGCTTCGAGTTCGCCGACTCGGCGCATGCCATCCAGTACCACGTGCTCGGCATGTACGTGCCCTCGTTCTTCACCGGCGGGCTGATCAAGCGCTTCGGCGTGCAGCGGATCATGGCCTTCGGCGCGGTGGTTACCATG
>JAKOWB010000212.1 GCA_029781795.1 Pseudomonadota bacterium
GTCCAACAGCGCAGCGTTGGCGATCTCCCGGATCGCTCGAAGCGGGTGTGCCCGACCAACCCGGGCATCCAGGTCCACGTACGAGAACAGCGAACCAGACCTCTCATCAGACCCGCGCATCACGTCCCCCAAGACCATGCTCAAGGAACTGAATCATTCTCAATCACGCTTCGCCATGGACTATTTCAACAGCCTGCTAGACTGGGACAATGCGCGGCGTCTTCACCTATCTCGCCTTGTTCTGCGTCTCGGCGGGACTGATCCTGGTCTGCTCCGCCTATGGCGGCTGGGGTTTTCTGCTGAACGCCGACACCCTGTCGACACCGATGATGGTGGCCGACTTCCTGCGCGATCCCACCAGCTTCGCGGACTGGTACCAGCCGCCCTCGCTCTATCTCTTTCCGGACTGGCTCTTCGCCCTGCCGGTCGGCTTGCTGCAGGCAATACTGCTGCCACCGGGGCTGGTCTCGCCGGCCTATTCGGCGCTGCTGATCTTCGGCTTGATCATGACCGGCGGGTGGCTGGTGGCCGGGGTCCGCGGCCTGCCGCTTTCGCTCGGCGCCGGTATCTTCGCCGTCGTCCTCATCGGAACCCTTCTCCTCATGCTGTGGCTGTCGTGGTGGCCGGGGCTCGGCGGTACGGCGGGAAGCGGCCTGGCCCCGGCCCGGCTTGCCGAGGCTTTTGCCGCCAGCCTGCACGGCAGCGCGACGGTCGCTGGCGTGATGACGCTGGCCTTGGCGTCCCGCGACTGGCTGGGAAGGCTCGGGACACTGGGGCGCCTGCTGGCGTTGATCTGGGTCCTTCTGTCCGCACTGTCCGACTTCTCCTACGCCGTCCACTTCGTGCTGCCATTGGTGCTGGTGCTGCTGCTGCGCCGCCTGAGCGGGGAGGGCAAGTGGCAGGTGCTTGCCGCTGGTTGCCTGCTGGCGGCGATGCTTGCCGGCGTCGGCATTGCGCTGGCGGTCAACGGCCGGGTGATCGGGATCTACTTCGCCCAGCCGGAGCCGATCACCGACACGGCGGCGGGATACCGACAGCTCATCGTCGACTTCTGGGCACACGGCGGGCGGGGTTTGCTGCTCGCCTGGCTACTGGGCCTGCTGCTGATGCTTCGCGGTGCCTGGCTCGTGCTGTGCCTGCTGCGGCGCCGTCCGTTGGCGGTGGCACAGTGGCTCGAGCTGGCCTTCGCCGGCAGCGTCGCGGCTGCCTTCGCCGCGCCTCTCCTCAGCAGCCGGTCATTGGAATGGCGCTACCTGCTGCCCGTGCTGGCGATACCGCTGCTTTGGCTGTCGCTGCTGCTCGCGGCCTGGCGGCGGCGACGCCTCATGCTTGCCGCCGCCGCTCCCCTGGTCCTGGCGAGCAGCCTGATTCTCGTGCCTCCGGGCGAGTTGGCGCGGGTGTTCGGCCTCTATGCGCAGCCGCCGACCCTGGAGCCCTGCCTGCGCGCGGCGGGGCAGCGGGTTGGACTGGCGTCCTATTGGGTGGCGAAGCCCGAACGCTTCCTCAGCGAGGACCGGCTGGCCATTGCTCCCATCGTGTCGGACGGCAGTCTCCACCGCTGGATTGTGCCGGAGAGGTGGTTTGCCGCGCCGGCAGCCGATCCGCCGACCTTCCTGGTGCCGCATGAACTGGAAGTCGAAAGGCTGACCCAGCGCTTCGGCCGGCCGGATCGCGAACTGGATTGTGGCGAGCCGGTCTGGATCTATGAGGCGGGCCTGTCGCTGCAGGGGGCGCCGCCGCGTCTGTCGGAGGCGGGCGTGACCATGATGGCCGCCGAACTGCCCTCGCTGACCGGCAAGGCAGAGGGCACCGCGCGGGTCGCCGATCAGGGTCAGGACAAGGCTGGCTTCCTCTCCTATGGGCCCTACCTGTCGCTGCCGGCGGGTCGCTATGAGGTGAGGCTGCGCTACCTCTCCGAGGGCACAGGTCATCGATGGGATGTGGTCAAGGGCGGTGCCCGGGAACGCCTGGCAGGCGGCCCGCTGCCTGCGACCTCGGACGCCGTCGATACGATCAGCGTCGTACTCGACCTGCCGGAAGGGGCCGCGGACCTGGAGGTGCGGACGGTCTTTTCCGGCACGGGCCGGATGGAGCTCTACGACCTCGAGATCCGGCCGCGCTAGCGCGGTTTCGCTTCTGATTGAATCGAACCGCTCTAGCTACCTATTGATTTCACGCATTTTCTTGACGCGAACCGGCGTCCACTTCGCTCGAAAATGCTCTAGCCGGGGCGCGACTCCTGGTCCTGGCCCAGCCCCCTTGCCACGGCGCGGGTGATCTCGCACTTTCGCGGGTGCAGCAAGGGAGCCCCGCCATGATCGGCCGCCTGAACCATGTCGCCATCGCCGTGCCGGACCTGGAGAAGGCCACGGCGCTCTATCGCGACACGCTCGGGGCCAAGGTCTCCGCGCCGGTGCCGGAGCCGGACCACGGCGTTACCGTGGTCTTCGTCGAGCTGCCGAACACCAAGATCGAGCTGCTGCATCCGCTGGGCGAGAAGTCGCCGATCCAGGGCTTCCTGGACAAGAACCCCGCGGGCGGCATCCATCACGTCTGCTACGAGGTCGAGGACATCATCGCCGCGCGCGACCAGCTGAAGGCCAAGGGTGCCCGCGTCCTGGGCGACGGCGAGCCGAAGATCGGGGCGCACAAGAAGCCGGTGCTCTTCCTGCATCCCAAGGACTTCGTCGGCACGCTGGTCGAGCTGGAACAGATCTAGGACGGCAGCGGTCCCATGACCTGGTTCACCGGCGTCGTCGTCTTCCTGATCATCTGGTGGGTGGTGCTCTTCGCCGTGCTGCCCTGGGGCGTGCGGACACCGGAGAATCCGGAGACCGGCCATGCCACCTCGGCCCCGGTGAAGCCCATGCTCTGGCGCAAGGTCCTGGTCACCACGCTGATCACCGGCGTGCTCTGGGGCATTGCCTACTGGCTCATCACCAGCGACCTGATCAGCCTGCGTCCCGACCATCCGCTCTAGCGGCTTGCCGGCCCCTCGAGGCCCTGGCAGGGTCCGGGAACAGACAACGAACGGAGGCGGGCTTCATGTCAGGCTACTGCGACGCGGCGCCGGGGCACCCCTTCCACGGGCCCTATCACGAGAGCGAGTACGGCTTCCCGCTGGACGACGAGGCCGGGCTCTTCGAGCGGTTGGTGCTGGAGATCAACCAGGCAGGTCTCTCCTGGCTCACCATCCTGAAGAAGCGCGAGGGCTTCCGCCGCGCCTATGCCGGCTTCGACGTCGACCGGGTCGCCGCCTTTGGCGAGGCTGACCGGGCCCGCCTGCTGGCCGATCCGGAGATCATCCGCAACCGCTTGAAGGTCGACGCGGCGATCGAGAATGCCCGGCGCATCCAGGCGCTGCGGGCGAGCCATGGTGGCTTCGCCCGCTGGATCGCGGCGCATCACCCGCTGGACAAGGCCGGCTGGGTAAAGCTCTTCAAGCAGACCTTCCGCTTCACCGGGGGCGAGATCGTCGGCGAGTTCCTGATGTCGATCGGCTATCTGCCGGGCGCGCACCGGCCGGACTGCCCGGTGGCGGGACGCATTGCCGAGCTGCAGCCGGCCTGGGCCGGCGTGCCCGGCGCCCAGTCGGCCAAGCCAGCGGCGAAGGCCAAACCTCAGCGGACCAAGCTAGCGGCGAAGAGCAGGCCCAAAAAGGAAAAGGGCAGGCGCAGCTAGCTGGCCTGCCCGACGGGCGTCTCGTTGTTTGCTGCGCCTTGAAGCGGCGAGGGGACCGAGCTGGCCCGATCCCCTTGTCCTCGCGTTTCCTCCCCGATCTCAGGGCCGGCCCGGATCGGATCTTGTTGACAAAAGGTGATAGCCCAGATTGACGCCGCCGTCATTAGGGAACTGCACCGGTTCAGCGAAAAATCTTGCTAAACCAAACACTAAACCCACGCGGCCGCGCTCGCCCCCTCCCTTGCCGGGAGGGGGCCGCGGCGGTGGAGATCAGACGAAGGCGAACTTCACCACGAAGAGCGCGGCGATCAGCAGCACCACGGGGTGAAGCTGGCTGAAGCGGCCGGAGAGGATCTTGCCCAGGGCATAGACGATGAAGCCGACGCCGATGCCGGTGGCGATGGAGTAGGTCAGTGGCATGACCAGCGCCATGACCACGCCCGGCGCGTACTCGGTCACGTCCTCCCAGTCCATCTCGATCAGGCCGCGCGCCATGAGGCAGGCGACGTAGAGCAGCGCCGGCGCGGTGGCATAGGCCGGGACCGAGGTCGCCAGCGGCGCCAGGAAGAGCGAGAGCAGGAAGAGCACGCCGACCGTCACGGCCGTCAGGCCGGTGCGTCCGCCCGCCTTGATGCCGGCCGCGCTCTCGATATAGCTGGTCGTGGTCGAGGTGCCGAGCACGGCGCCCGCCATGGCGGCGGTGGAGTCGACCACCAGCGCCTTGCCGATGCGCGGCAGCTTGCCCTCCGGCGTCAGCATCCCGGCACGGTGCAGCACACCGATCAGCGTGCCGGTGTTGTCGAACAGGTCGACCATGAAGAAGACGAAGATGATGGCGATGAGGCCGGCGTTCAGCGCCCCGGCGATGTCGAGCTGCCCGAGCACCGGCATGGGGTCCGGCGGCGTGTCGAAGACGCCGTTGAAGCTGCTGATGCCGAGCAGGATGCCGACGATCGTGGTGGCGAGGATGCCGAGGATCACCGCCCCGGTGACCTTCAGCGCGTCAAGCGCCATGATCACCACGAAGCCGCCGATCGCCAGCAGCACCGGGGCAGAGGTCACGTCGCCCAGGGTCACCAGGGTCGCCGGGTGGTCGACGACGATGCCCGACTCCTCCAGCGCGATGATGCCGAGGAAGAAGCCGATGCCGGCCGAGATCGCCATCTTCAGCGAGCGCGGGATCGAATTCACGATCCATTCCCGAATGGGCAGCACGGAGATGACCAGGAAGATGCAGCCCGACAGGAACACGGCGCCCAGCGCCACCTGCCAGGAGTAGCCCATGCCGCCGACCACGGCGAAAGCGAAGTAGGCGTTGAGGCCCATGCCCGGCGCCAGGGCGATGGGATAGTTGGCATAGAGTCCCATGGCGATGGTGCCGAGCGCCGCCGCCAGGCAGGTGGCGACGAAGACCGCCCCGCTGTCCATGCCCGTGGTCGAGAGAATCTGCGGATTGACGAAGATGATGTAGGCCATGGTCAGGAAGGTCGTGAGACCTGCCAGGATTTCTGTCCTGACCGTCGTGCCGCTCTCGCTCAGCTTGAAGAACTTGTCCATTGCCCCGCTCCCCCGCGCGCCCTGGCCAGGCCCCACGCCGGCGACTCCGCGCGCCCCGATGCCCTTTATGACAGGGGCGCGCTCGGGGGTGAGTCAACAGCGACTAGGGCAAGGGGAGCCTTGCCGCCCAGGCGCGGGCCGGCAGATCGATGGGGCCCTTGCCCAGGCGCCCTGCCAGCCGGTCGCGGATCGCCGCGCGATGCTCGGCCGTCTGCTGCGCCAGGTAGCCGCCGGCCGGGCCGGCGCCCAGGGTGAAGGGTCGCCAGAAGGCTTCGAAATCGGGGAAGCGCATGGCGATCTCCAGCGCCTCGACGCGCGGCTCCGGCAGGCCGGCGGCGCGGCAGAGCGCCTTCAGGCCGTCCGGCGTGCAGAAGGCGAAGCGCGTGCCCTGCTCGATGGCCGCCGCCGCCGGGTCGAGGGCCGCCGCCGCCTCCCAGAAGGCGGCGATGAAGCCCATGCCGCCGCCGGGGTAGTCCCAGACGTAGAAGCCGATCAGGCCGCCCGGCCGCAGGACGCGGCGCCAGGCCCGCAGCGCCGCCGCCGGGTCCGGGATGAAGTTCAGCACCAGGGCCGAGGCGACCACGTCCAGGCTCGCATCCGCCGCCGGCGGTGCCTGCCCGTCGCCGACCTCGAAACGGGCCTTGGCACTGCCGAGCGTGCCGCCGGCATGGGCGACGAAGGCCGCCGAGGGGTCGATGGCCAGCAGGCTGCGCGGCGCGGCCTTCTCCAGTATGGCGGCCGAGAGGGCGCCGGTGCCGCAGCCGACCTCCAGCCAATCGGCGCCGGCGGGCGCGCCCAGCCAGTCGAGGAAACGCGGGGCGAGCTGGCGGCTCCAGCGGCCCATGTAGTCTTCGTAGCTGCTGGCGGCGCGGAAGGCGTCGTCGGGCTTGGCGGTGGTCATGGAAGCGGACCTCCTGTGCGACGAAAGGCCATGCTGCGGCCATACGGGAGCCATCGCAACCCTGGACCGCGCCAGCCTTTACCTCGCCACAACCCTGGCCTAGTGTCGCCCCGCCTTTCGAAAGCCCCCTGAAACGAGAGTTCCAGCCCGATGCGCCGCTCCCGCTACTTCCTGCCCACGCTGAAGGAAAACCCCAGCGAGGCGCAGATCGTGTCGCACCGCTACATGCTGCGCGCCGGCATGATCCGCCAGGCCTCGGCCGGTATCTACTCCTGGCTGCCGCTGGGCCTGCGCGTGCTGCAGAAGATCGCGCAGATCGTACGCGAGGAGCAGGACCGCTCCGGCGCGCAGGAGGTGCTGATGCCGACCATCCAGTCGGCCGATCTCTGGAAGCGCTCGGGCCGCTACGACGGCTATGGCAAGGAGATGCTGCGCATCATGGACCGGCACGAGCGCGAGATGCTCTACGGGCCGACCAACGAGGAGCAGATCACCGAGATCTTCGCCGGGGCGGTCAAGTCCTACCGAGACCTGCCGCGCAACCTCTATCACATCCAGTGGAAGTTCCGCGACGAGGTGCGCCCCCGCTTCGGCGTGATGCGCGGCCGCGAATTCCTGATGAAGGACGCCTATTCCTTCGACCTGGACTACGAGTCCGCGCGCGTTTCCTACAACAAGATGTTCATCGCCTATCTTCGCACCTACGCGCGGATGGGCCTGAAGGCCATCCCGATGGAGGCCGACACCGGGCCGATCGGCGGCGACCTCAGCCACGAGTTCATCATCCTGGCCGACACCGGCGAGAGCCAGGTCTTCGCCGACCGGGATTTCCTGAGCCATGACGTGCTGGCCGATCCACCCGACTTCGACGACGCCGCGGCCGTGGCCAGCGTGGTGAAGCGCTTCACCAGCCTCTATGCCCGCACCGACGAGAAGCATGACCAGGCGGCCTTCGAGGCGGCGGTGCCCGAGGAGCGGCGCTATGTCGGCCGCGGCATCGAGGTCGGGCACATCTTCTACTTCGGCACCAAATACTCGGAGCCGCTGGGCGCGCGCGTCGCCAAGCCCGACGGCAGCGAGACGGCAATTCACGGGGGCAGCTACGGCATCGGCGTGTCGCGCCTGGCCGGTGCCATCATCGAGGCGAGCCACGACGAGAGCGGCATCATTTGGCCGGACGCGGTGGCGCCCTTCAAGGTCGGCCTGATCAACCTGCGCGCCGCGGACGCCGCCTGCACGGCCGCGGCCGACGCGATCTATGCCAGGCTGCAGGACGCCGGGGTCGAGGTGCTCTACGACGACACGGCCGAGAGCGCCGGCGCCAAGTTCGCCGAGATGGACCTGATCGGCCTGCCCTGGCAGCTCGTGGTCGGGCCGCGCGGCGTGAAGGCCGGCACGGTCGAGCTGAAGCGGCGCGCCGGTGGCGAGAAGCAGGAGCTCTCGATCGACGCCGCCATGGCCAGGATCTGCGGCTAGATGGCCTTCGGTCCCTTCGAGCGGCTGCTCGCCTTCCGCTACCTCCGGGCGCGGCGGAAGGAGGGCTTCATCTCGGTCATCGCGGTCTTCTCGCTGCTCGGCATCTTCCTGGGCGTCGGCACGCTGATCGTGGTGATGAGCGTGATGAACGGCTTCCGTCAGGAGCTGCTGTCGCAGATCCTCGGCGTCAACGGGCACCTCGCGGTCTATGGCATCAGCCACCCGATCGAGGACTTCGACGCCGTGGTGGAGCGCATCCTGCAGGTGCCGGGCGTCGAGGAGGCCGTGCCGCAGGCGCAGGGCCAGGTCATGGTCTCAGCCAACGACCACGCCGCCGGCGGCCTGGTGCATGCCATCCGGCTGGACGACCTGAAGCAGCGCAAGCGCATCGCCGACCACATCGTCGCCGGCTCGCTGGACGACATGACCGGCGACAGCACGGTGGTGATCGGCGCGCGCATGGCCGAGCAGTTCAATCTCGGGGTCGGCGATACCCTGACGCTGATCTCGCCGCAGTTCACCGTCACCACCATCGGCTCCATGCCGCGCATCAAGTCCTACCAGGTGGTGGCGATCTTCGAGATCGGCATGTACGAGTACGACTCAACCTTTCTCTACATGCCGCTGGAGGCCGGGCAGCTTTTCTTCAAGCTGAAGGACCAGGCCAACGCCATCGAGGTCTTCGTCAGCCAGCCCGACCGCATCTTCCAGATCCGCGCCAAGATCCGCGAGGCGGCGGGCATCGAGTACCGCACGCTCGACTGGCAGGAGGCCAACTCCGGCTTCTTCAACGCCATCAATGTCGAGCGCAACGTGATGTTCCTGATCCTGTCGCTCATCATCCTGGTGGCGGCCTTCAACATCACCTCGGGCCAGTACATGCTGGTCAAAGGCAAGGGGCGCGACATCGCCATCCTGCGCACCATGGGCGCCACGCGCGGCATGGTGCTGCGCATCTTCTTCCTGTCCGGCGCCTCGATCGGCATCGTCGGCACCATCCTGGGCGTCATCGGCGGCGTGCTCTTCGCCGAGAACATCGCCACCATCCAGGGCTGGGTCGAGGAGATGGCCGGCACCAAGGTCTTCGATCCCACCGTCTATTTCCTTTCCAAGCTGCCGGCCAAGCTGGACTGGGCCGAGGTGATCCAGGTGGTGGCCATGTCGCTCGGCCTCTCCTTCCTGGCGCCGCTGCTGCCGGCTTGGCGGGCCGCGCGCCTCGACCCGGTGGAGGCGCTTCGTTATGAGTGACGGCCTCGTCCTCTCCGGCGTGGTGAAGACCTTCCATCAGGCCGGCCGCGACCTGCAGGTGCTGCGCGGCGTCGACTTCGACATCGAGCCGGGCGAGATGGTGGCGCTGGTCGGCCCCTCGGGCAGCGGCAAGTCCACGCTGCTGCACATCGCCGGCCTGCTGGAGCGCCCCGACCAGGGCGAGGTCAGGATCGCCGGCCAGGCGGTCGGCAAGCTGGCCGACGGCGAACGCTCGCGGCTCAGGCGGCGTTCGCTGGGCTTCGTCTACCAGTATCACCACCTGCTGCCGGAGTTCTCGGCGCTGGAAAACGTGGTGGTGCCGCAGATGATCGCCGGGCAGCGCCGCGCCGCCGCGAAGGCCCGCGCCGCCGAACTCCTGACCCACGTCGGCCTGGGCGAGCGCCTGGACCATCGCCCCGCGCGCCTGTCGGGCGGCGAGCAGCAGCGCGTGGCCATCGCCCGCGCCCTGGCCAACCAGCCGGTGGTGCTGCTGGCGGACGAACCGACCGGCAACCTGGATCCGGAAACCGCCGCGCACGTTTTCGATCTGTTGACCGACCTCGTGCGGCGAAGCCGCGTGGCCGCCCTGATCGCCACCCACAACCTGGAGCTGGCGCAACGGATGGACCGCGTACTGAAACTGGAACAGGGCAGGATTTGCGGGAGCGCCGCGACAGAGGTGACGGCCTAGAGGCGAGGTCCCATCGGCGGGACATCGACGGCCTGCGCTCTCTCGCGATTGTTCCTGTACTTCTGTACCACGCCGGCATTCCCGGCATCGGCGGCGGCTTCGTCGGCGTCGACATCTTCTTCGTCATTTCCGGCTTCCTCATCGCCCGCTTGGTCGACGGCGAGCTGCGCGCCGGAACCTTCACCCTGCTCAGCTTCTATGAGCGGCGGGCACGGCGCATTCTGCCGGCCCTGCTGACGATGATGCTGGCGACGCTCTGTGCCGCCGCCGCGCTGCTGCTGCCGGACCGCTACGAGGACCTGGGCGAGAGCGCACTGGCCACGCTTGGCTTCTTCTCCAACATCCACTTCTTCCAGGACACCGGCTACTTCGCGGCCGAGGCGGCGAGCAAGCCCCTGCTGCACACCTGGTCGCTGGCGGTGGAGGAGCAGTACTACCTGCTCTTTCCCCTCCTGCTGCTGGTCTGCCGCGGACGGCTGCGACTGGCCCTGTTGCTGGCACTGGCGGCGGCGAGCCTGGCAGTTTCCGCTTTCCTGGTGGGGCGTGATCCCGCGGCAGCCTTCTTCCTGCCGCACAGCCGCTTCTGGGAGCTGCTGCTGGGCGCTCTGCTGGGGCTCTATGCCGACAAGGCGCCGGCTGAGCCTGGGCTGCGGACGGCCATGGCGACCCTTGGACTGGCCTGCATCGGTGTTGCCGTCGTCGCTTTCGACGACGCCACGCCCTTTCCTGGGCTCGCCGCGCTGCTGCCCTGTGCCGGCACGCTGCTGTTGCTGAAAGCCGGCGGGATAGCGCCTAGCGAACAGGGCGCCGTGTCCCGGTTGCTGGCCTCGCGCCCGTTGGTTGCCATCGGCCTCGTGTCCTATTCGCTCTACCTCTGGCACTGGCCACTGCTGGTCCTGGCGCGGGAATGGCTGGGCCGCGAGCTTCTGACGGACGAGTCTGTCGCCGTGCTGGCTCTCTGCGGCCTGCTGTCCGCGCTCTCCTGGCGCTTCGTCGAGCAGCCCTTCCGACGGCGGCGGGGCCGCGCGGCCCGGCCTTATCCTCTGTCCGCGTTGGCCGTCACGCTGCTGTTGGCGCTGGGCCTGTCGCTTTGGGTCACGATCGGCCGCGGACTGCCGGGACGCTTGCCGGAGATCGCTCAGGCCTATCTCGCGGCCAAGGCCGAACGTCCGCGGATCAAGACCAAGTGTCTGAACAAGGAGGATGCGGAGGCTTGCCACCTGGGCGCAGCGGATGCGCCGGCGCGGTTGCTCCTGATTGGCGATTCGCATGCCGCCGTGCTCGGCGAGACGCTCGATCAGGTGACGCTGCAACTTGGCCTGTCGGGCAGCGCGCTGCTGGTGTCCGGCTGTCCGCCGGCCCCCGGCGTCCTGCGCCTGGGGGTATCGCCAGATCTCGACTGTCGCGCGTTCGGCGAACGTATCGAGGCGAGGCTGGAAGATCCCGACCTGCGGGTCGTCGTGCTGCACGCGCGCTGGCCGATGTACATCGAAGGAACGCGCATTGCCGGAGAGCGGGGGGACCCGCTCTATCTGCGGGGCGACGACAATCTGTCGGCCGTTGCGCAGCACCTGGAGGCGCTGGTCGCAGAGCTGACGGCCCGTGGTCTGCTGGTCTTTATCGTCGCCGGCGTGCCGGAGGCGGGCTTCGACGTGCCCAGCGTGCTGGCGCGCGCGGCTCTCGCCGGCGAGCTTGTGTCCACCAGCCTGGCGCGCGCGGCGGTCGACGCCCGGCAGGCGCGGAGCTGGGCGCTGCTGCGCGATCTCGCCGACCGCTACGACGCGATCCTGCTGGATCCGCGGGACCAGCTTTGCGACGCCGAGCGCTGCCTCGTTGCCGATCCCGGCGGTGCTCTGTACTTCGACGACGACCACCTGAGCCTAGCCGGCGCGGAGCGCCTTGTACCCTTGTTATTGGCCTACGCCGACAGGCTGCGGACTGCGGCTGCGCCCTGAGCGGAACTGGTGTGAGTAGTCCGGCGTTGTGTCGTGCCGAGGGATGGCCCAGCGCTGAGGAATGGCCGGGCCGCGCTGCACAGGAGACCTGCCATGCGTGTCCTCATGCGACTGGTGCGGATCTACCTGATCTGCTTCGTGCTGATGCTGCTCTACTTGCTCTTCATCAAGGACGTCCCGTTGGAGGCCGCCCTGAAGCCGTCGATCCTCTGGCCCAAGACCTTGATCGATCTGGCAAAGGCGGCCTGACCCCCTTATCCCCGGCTTTCCCCGGTACCGGGACTCGCCCGGCCGTGGAATCCTGCCGGGCATGAGCCACGCCGACTTCGTCCACCTGCGCGTCCACTCGGCCTATTCCCTGTCGGAAGGGGCCATCCAGCCGAAGAAGCTGGCGGCCCTGTGCCAGAAGGAGAAGATGCCGGCGGTGGCGGTGACCGACAGCGCCAACCTGTTCGGCGCCCTCGAGTTCGCCGGCGCGGCCAAGGACGCCGGCGTGCAGCCGATCATCGGCTGCCTGCTGCCGGTGACGCGGGCCGAGGCGGCGCAGAACCGCATGGGCGTCGCGCCGCCGCCCGACCACCTGCCGCTGCTGGTGCAGAGCGACCTCGGCTATCGCAACCTGATGAAGCTGGTCAGCGCCGCCTACCTGGACGGCGACCCGCAGCTGCCGCCGCAGCTTCCCTTCGCCCGCGTCGCCGAGCTGGCGGAGGGCCTGATCGCCCTGACCGGCGGGCCCGGCGGCGCGCTCGACCGCCTGCTGGAAGAGGGGCAGGGCGCCGCCGCGGACCTCTGGTTCGGCGAGCTGATGCGCGCCTTCCCGGGGCGTCTCTACGTCGAGATCCAGCGCCACGGCCTGCCGGCGGAGGCGCGGGTCGAGGCTGGGCTGCTCGATCTGGCCTACCGGCACGAGGTGCCGCTGCTCGCGACCAACGATGCCTTCTTTGCCGGCGAGGAACTCTACGAGGCGCACGACGCGCTGCTCTGCATTGCCGGCGGCGTCACCCTGGCGGAGGAGAACCGCCGCCGCCTGACGCCGGAGCACCGCTTCAAGTCGGCGGCCGAGATGCGCCGCCTCTTCGCCGACCTGCCGGAGGCCTGCGACAACACCCTGGTGGTGGCGCGGCGCTGTGCCTACTTCCCCAAGAAGCGTTCGCCAATCCTGCCGGCCTTCCCGACAGTGGAAGGGCGCAGCGAGGCCGAGGAGCTGAAGGCCCAGGCCGAGGCCGGGCTGGAACGCCGGCTGGAGACGCTGGTCTGGAAACCCGGCATGGACGCGGCGGCCAAGGCGGCCGCGGCGCTGCCCTATCGCGACCGCCTGGCCTATGAGCTCGGCGTCATCGTGCAGATGGGCTTTCCCGGCTACTTCCTGATCGTCGCCGACTTCATCCAGTGGGCGAAGGGGCAGGGGATTCCCGTCGGCCCGGGCCGTGGCTCGGGCGCCGGCTCGGTGGTCGCCTGGGCGCTGACCATCACTGACCTCGACCCGCTGCGCTGGGGCCTGCTGTTCGAACGCTTCCTCAACCCCGAGCGCGTGTCGATGCCGGACTTCGACATCGACTTCTGCCAGGACCGGCGCGACGAGGTGATCCGCTACGTCCAGGGCAAGTACGGCGCTGACCGCGTGGCGCAGATCATCACCTTCGGCAAGCTGCAGGCGCGCGCCGTGCTGCGCGACGTCGGCCGTGTGCTGCAGATGCCCTATGGCTACGTCGACAAGCTCTGCAAGCTGGTGCCGAACAACCCGGCCAATCCCGTCACGCTGAAGGACGCGATTGCCGGCGAGCCGCAGCTCCAGGCCTATCGCGACGCCGACGAGACCGTGGCGCGCCTGATGGACATGGCGCTGAAGCTGGAGGGGCTCTACCGCCACGCCTCGACCCACGCGGCGGGCGTGGTGATCGGCGACCGGCGGCTGGACGAGCTGATCCCCCTCTATCGCGACCCGCGCTCGGACATGCGGGTGACGCAGTTCAACATGAAGTACGTCGAGGACGCCGGCCTGGTGAAGTTCGACTTCCTCGGCCTCAAGACCCTGACGGTGCTGGCCGAGGCCGAGCGCCTGATCCGCCGGCGCGAGAAGGACTTCGACCTGGGCCTTGTGCCGCTCGACGATGCCCGCACCTACGCCATGCTGAGCCGCGCCGAGACGGTGGGCGTGTTCCAGCTGGAAAGCTCGGGCATGCGCTCGGCGGTGAAGGACCTGAAGCCCGACCGCCTGGAGGACATCATCGCGCTGGTGGCGCTCTATCGCCCCGGCCCGATGGCCAACATCCCGGCCTACGTCAACCGCAAGCACGGGCGCGAGGAGCCCGACTACCTCTACCCGACCCTCGAGGGGATCCTGAAGGAGACCTTCGGCATCATGATCTACCAGGAACAGGTCATGCAGATCGCCCAGGAGCTGTCGGGCTACAGCCTGGGCGGCGCCGACCTGCTGCGCCGCGCCATGGGCAAGAAGATCAAGTCCGAGATGGACGCGCAGAAGAAGACCTTCATCGACGGCGCGACCGCGCGCGGCGTGCCGGCGGGCAAGGCCGAGCAGATCTTCGACCAGGTGGAGAAGTTCGCCGGCTACGGCTTCAACAAGTCGCACGCCGCGGCCTATGCCCTGGTCGCCTATCAGACGGCCTATCTCAAGGCCAACTATCCGGTCGAGTTCATGGCCGCCTCCATGACCCTCGACATGGGCAATACCGACAAGCTGAACGAGTTCCGGCAGGAGTTGGACCGCCTGGGCATCAAGCTGCTGCCGCCCGACGTCAACGGCTCGGCCGCCGCCTTTACCGTCGCGCCGGGACCGGGCGGCGACAGTGCCATCCGCTATGCCCTGGCCGCCCTGAAAGGCGTCGGCGCCGCCGCCATGCGCGCCCTGGTGCAGGAGCGCGAGGAGCGCGGCCCCTTCAAGTCGCTGGCCGACTTCGCCAACCGCGTCGACCCCAAGGCGGTGAACAAGCGTACGGTGGAGAGCCTGGCCGCGGCCGGCGCCTTCGACGCGCTCTCGCCCAACCGCCGGCAGGTCTTCGACGCCGCCGAGACCATCGTGCGCCACGCCGCGGCCTCGGCCGAGAGCCGCAACTCCAACCAGGCCAGCCTCTTCGGCGGCGACCAGCAGGCCGCCCCGCGCCTCGCCCTGCCGCAGGCGGTGGACTGGAGCCCGCTGGAGAAGCTGCAGCACGAGTTCGACGCCGTCGGCTTCTACCTCTCCGCCCACCCGCTGGACGGCTACCAGCAGAGCCTGAAGCGCCTGGGCGTGGTGAAGCTGGCCGACCTCGCCGGGCTCTCGCGCCTGGATCCCGGCCGGCGCAAGGTCGCCGCCATCATCCTCGGCAAGCAGGAGCGCACGGCCAAGTCGGGCAACCGCTTCGCCTTCATCCAGTTCTCCGACCAGACCGGCGCGGCCGAGGCCATTGTCTTCGCAGAGGTTCTGAGCAAATCGCGGGAACTCTTTGATTCAGGACAGCCTTTGTTGCTCTCGCTCGACGCCCGGCTGGAGAGCGACGAGTTGAAGCTCATGGTGCAGAACGTCGAGCCACTGGAGGCCGCGGCCGCCCAGGCGGCCCAGGGCCTGCGCGTCTACGCCACCGACGCCGGCCCGCTGGAGAGCCTGCGCAGCGTGCTGCAGCGAGAGGGCAAGGGGCGCGGCCGCGTCGCCGTGGTGCTCGACCTCGGCCCCGGCGAGGAGCTGGAGTTCGAGCTGCCGGAGACCTTCCGCCTGACCGCGGCCGGCCGTCAGGCCATCAAGGGCCTGCCGGGGCTGGTGGTGCAGGACCTCTAGAAACGTCCTCACCCCAACCCCTCTCCCCGAGGGAGCGGGCAGGGTGAGGGTGTCGGTTTCTAGCTCGCGCCCGCCAAACCCTTGAGCGTCGCCACGACATCCTCCGGCAGCTCCACGCCTTCGCTGGCCGCCCTACGTCGCAGCGCCTGACGCCGCGCGCCCGGCAGGCGCAGGCCGGCCGCGCCATAGCTGGCCGCGAGCGCCGCCAGGCGCTCGGCGGTCAGGGCGCCGCCGAAGGCCGCCGGGTCCAGCGCCAGCAGGAACTGGCCGGTGTCGGGTGGGCCGCCCTCGTTGCTGCTGAAGGCGCCGGCCAGGGGGCTGAGGGTGGCGCCGGGCAGGGCGGCGGCCAGCACCTCGACCAGCAGGGCAATGTTGGCGCCCTTCTGGCCGCCGGCCGCCAGCATGGAGCCGGCGATGGCGGTGGCCGGGTCGGTGGTGGGATGTCCCTCGCTGTCCTGCGCCCAGCCGGGCTCCAGCGGCTGGCCGGCCTGCAGGCGGCGGCGGATCTCGGTCCGGGTCACCGCGCTGCTGCTCTGGTCCACCACCAAGGGATGGCCACCGGGCAGCGGCACGCCGAAGGCCAGGGGATTGGTGCCGAAGAGGCGCTGGCTGGCCCCGGGCGGCGCCACGGCGGCGGGCGAGTTGGCGCAGACCAAGCCGATCAGCCCGGCCTCGGCGAGACTCTCGGCCGGGTGTCCCAGAGCCAGCGCATTGGACGAGCGGCGGATGGCGACCGCTGCGACGCCGCTCTTGCGCGCCAGCTCGACCAACAGGGGGACGGCGAGGTCCAGGGCCGGCTGGGCGAAGCCATTGCCGGCGTCGACCAGCGCGCTGCCGGCCCCTTGTTGGACCACCTGGGCCTCTGCCTCGCCCCTGATCTTGCCGAGTGCCAGATGCTCGCAGAACAGCGGCAGGTAGAAGAGGCCGCAGACCGGCACGCCCTCGGCCTCGGCCCGGGCCAGGGCCCGCGCAACGGCGGCGGCGGCCGGCGGGCGGGTCCCCGCGCGCACCAGCGCCTGCGCCGCCAGGCGCTCGATGTCCGCTACTGCGATTGTCGCCATCCAGCCCGCTCTCCCCGCAATCCCAGCAGGTGGGTAATGCGCGAGCCGATGACCGGCAAGCCCGCCGGGCGGGTCAGCGCTGCCTGCTGGAGATGCCGTGCGCGCGCCCGTCGCTGCCGTCGCGACTGCTGCGGAACACCAGCCCCATCAACACCATGGTCAGGGCGATGGTGGCAAGGGCGCCGATGAAGAGCGCCACCAGGCCGTCGCTGCTGAGGCCAAGGTCCACCAGGCTCACCACGAGTATCAGGGCGACAAGGCAGCCAAGCAGGACCGCGACGCAGATTAGGACATAGGTTCGGAGCCAGGGCATGGTGTCCTCCTCGGACGGGGCGCGGCGGCTGATCGGCCTGCAGGGATTTAAATTGGTATTTCAAATACCGATTAAAGCCTATGCGACCCTTTGCATCGGCCCTGGCTCGCCTCCCTCGGCCTGACCCGCCCGGGCCGCGGGGCTTGCCATTCCGGCCCCCATCCCCTATATCCCCGCCCGCTTGAAACCTCACGCGGGTTTCGCGGCCACTGGCGGGAGACATCCCCAGGGGTCGCTCCGGTGCCGGGATGTCCCGGTCACAAGAGCCCGCGGCGGACCAACCGGAAAAGGAAAGAGTCCCATGGCGATTCCGCATTTCACCATGCGTCAGCTGCTCGAGGCTGGCGTCCACTTCGGCCACACCACGCGCCGGTGGAACCCGCGCATGGCGCCCTTCATCTTCGGCGAGCGCAACGGCGTCCACATCCTGGATCTGGAGCAGACCGTCCCGCTGCTGCACCAGGCCCTGGTCGCGGCGCGCGACGTGGTCGCCGGCGGCGGCCGTGTGCTCTTCGTCGGCACCAAGCGCCAGGCCAGCGAGAAGGTGGCCGAGGCCGCCGCGCGCTGCGGCCAGTACTACGTCAACCACCGCTGGCTCGGCGGCATGCTGACCAACTGGAAGACCATCAACCAGTCGATCAAGCGCCTGAAGGACATCGAGGGCAAGCTGGGCGGCGAGGTGCAGGGCTTCACCAAGAAGGAGCAGCTCAACATGACGCGCGAGCGCGACAAGCTCGAGCGCGCGCTGGGCGGCATCAAGGAGATGGGCGGCCTGCCCGACCTGCTGGTGGTGATCGACACCAACAAGGAGCACCTGGCGATCGAGGAGGCCGGGCGCCTGGGCATCCCGGTGATCGGCGTGCTCGACTCCAACAGCGACCCGAAGGGCATCACCTATCCGGTGCCGGGCAACGATGACGCCGTCCGCGCCATCGGCATCTACTGCGACCTGCTGGCCGACGCCGTGCTGGATGGCATCACCGAGGAGATGGTGAAGTCCGGCGCCGACATCGGCGCCCAGGCCGAGGCCCCGACCGAGGCGCTGCCGGCCGAGGCCGCCGCCGCCGAGGCGCCGGCCGAGGCCGCCGCCCAGGCCTGAGCCGGGCGGCCCTCCACGACGTTCCCCTCCGCGGGACGGGCGGGCGCCCCGGGACCCTTCGTCCCGGGGCGCCGCATGCCTGTCACACGCGGGCACTAGAAGACCCACGGAAAGAAGGGAAAAGCCATGGCTGAGATTTCCGCCGCGCTCGTCAAGGAGCTGCGTGAGAAGACCGGCGCCGGCATGATGGACTGCAAGAAGGCGCTGACCGAGAACGCCGGCGACATCGAGCAGGCCGTCGACTGGCTGCGCAAGAAGGGCCTGGCCTCGGCCGCCAAGAAGTCCGGCCGCGTCGCCAGCGAGGGCCTGGTCGGCGTCGCCGTCGAGGGCACCCGCGGCGCCGCCGTGGAGGTCAACTCCGAGACCGACTTCGTCGCCCGCAACGACAAGTTCCAGGGCTTCGTCTCGGCCGCGGCCAGCCTGGCGCTGGGCGCCGGCGGCGACGTCGAGGCGCTGAAGGCTACGGCCTATCCCGGCGCCGGCCACAGCGTCGCCGAGGAGCTGACCAAGCTGATCGCCACCATCGGCGAGAACATGGTGCTGCGCCGCACCGCCGGCCTTTCGGTCAGCGACGGCGTGGTCGCCGCCTACGTCCATAACCAGGCCTCACCCGGCCTCGGCAAGATCGGCGTCCTGGTGGCGCTGGAGTCGAGCGGCGACAAGGCCAAGCTGGCCGCCTTCGGCAAGCAGCTTGCCATGCACGTGGCGGCCGCCAATCCGCAGGCGCTGGAGCCCAAGGACGTCGATACCTCGGCGCTGGAGCGCGAGCGCGCCGTGCTGAGCGAGCAGGCCCGCGCCAGCGGCAAGCCCGAGGAGATCATCGCCAAGATGGTCGAGGGCCGCCTGCGCAAGTTCTACGAGGAGGTCTGCCTGCTGGAGCAGGTCTACGTCATCGACGGCGAGAGCCGGGTGAAGGCGGCGGTCGCCGCTGCTGCCAAGGACGCCGGCGCACCGATCAAGGTGGCCGGTTTCCTGCGCCTGCAGCTGGGCGAGGGCATCGAGAAGAAGGAAGGCGATTTCGCCGCCGAGGTGGCTGCCGCCGCCGGGGTGAAGGCCTGATCCTAACCCGCTGGACGGGATGATCTTTGCGGCCGCCTTGCGACTCTCGCACGGCGGCCGCAAACCTGTCATAAAGGCCGCCTAAGGCAGGCCTGCGGGGCGGGCAGGGCCCGCCGGAACGACAGCCAGGAAACGGGCGAGGCGCGCGATGGGGGACAAGCCGGCATACCAGCGGGTTCTGCTGAAGGTCTCCGGCGAGGCCCTGATGGGCGACCTCGACTATGGCCTCGACCGCCCGACGCTGGAGCGCATCGCCGACGAGGTGCGCGAGGTGCATGCCCTGGGCGTCGAGGTCTGCCTCGTCGTCGGCGGCGGCAACATCTTCCGCGGTATCCAGGGCGCGGCGCAGGGCCTGGACCGCGCCACCGCCGACTATATCGGCATGCTGGCGACGGTGATGAACTCGCTGTCGCTGCAGAACGCGCTGGAGCGCATCGGCGTGCCGACCCGCGTGCAGTCGGCACTGCCCATCACCACGGTCGCCGAGCCCTATATCCGACGCCGCGCCGTGCGCCACATGGAGAAGGGGCGGGTGGTGATCTTCGCCGCCGGCACCGGCAACCCCTTCTTCACCACCGACACGGCCGCGGCCCTGCGCGCCACCGAGATGGGCTGCGACCTGATCCTCAAGGGCACCAAGGTCGACGGCGTCTATGACGCCGACCCGGTGAAGGTGCCCACCGCCAAGCGCTACGACCGGCTGACCTATCTCGAGGTGCTGTCCCGCGACCTTGGCGTCATGGACGCGGCGGCCATCGCGCTGGCGCGCGAGAACCGGATTCCGATACTTGTCTTCTCGATCTATGAAGCCGGGGCCTTCGCCCGGGTGCTGAAGGGCGAGGGGCGTTTCACCCTGGTGACGGACAAGGAGTAACGGCTATGGCTGACCCTGATCTTGGCGACCTGCAGAAGCGGATGGACCAGACGCTCGAGGTGCTGAAGAAGGAGTTCGCCGGCCTGCGCACGGGCCGCGCCTCGATCCACCTGCTCGACCCCATCACCGTCGAAGCCTATGGCCAGCAGATGCCGCTGAACCAGGTCGGCTCCATCTCGGTGCCCGAGCCGCGCATGATCACGGTCCAGGTCTGGGACCGCTCGATGGTCTCGGCGGTCGACAAGGCGATCCGCGACGCCGGCCTCGGCGTCAATCCGGTGGTTGCCGGCCAGTTGATCCGCATCCCGATTCCGCCGCTGTCCAGCGAGCGCCGCACCGAGCTGACCAAGGTCGCGCACAAGTACGCCGAGCACGCCCGCGTCGCCATCCGCAACGTGCGCCGCGACGGCAACGACATGCTGAAGAAGATGGAGAAGGACGGCGACATGTCGGAGGACGAGCATCGCCTCTGGGCCGACGAGATCCAGGAGATGACCGACAGGCACATCAAGATCATCGACGAGCAGCTTGCCCAGAAGGACGCCGAGATCCTCCAGGTCTGACGCCGCCCATGCCCGGTTTCGCCCCGCCGCTGCCGCCCGCCCACGTCGCCATCATCATGGATGGCAACGGGCGCTGGGCCACGCGCCGGGGCCTGCCGCGCGCCGCCGGCCACAAGCAGGGTGCCGAGGCGGCGCGCCGCGTGGTCGAGGCGGCCTGCGACCTCGGCATCCGGCACCTGACGCTGTTCAGCTTCTCGTCCGAGAACTGGAAGCGGCCGCAGACCGAGGTGCTGGACCTCATGGGCCTGCTGCGCCGCTACCTGAAGAGCGAGATCGCCGAGTTGCACAAGAACGGCGTGCGCCTCTCGGTCATCGGTGACCGCGGCCGCCTGCCGCCGGACATCCAGAGCCTGGTCGTGGAGGCCGAGGCGCAGACCCGCGCCAACGTGCGCCTGCACCTGATGATGGCGTTGTCGTATGGCGGCCGGCAGGAGATCGTCGAGGCGGCACGACGCCTGGCCGCCGAGGCCGCGGCCGGGCGGCTCGACCCCGCCGCGATCGACGAGCGCGCCTTCGAGCGCCGCCTCTTCACCGCCGGCATTCCCGATCCCGACCTGGTGATCCGCACCTCGGGCGAGCAGCGCCTGTCGAACTTCCTGCTGTGGCAGAGCGCCTACAGCGAGCTGGTCTTCACCGACAAGCTCTGGCCGGATTTCGGCAAGGAGGACCTGGCCGCGGCCGTGGCGGAGTTCATGCAACGCGACCGCCGCTATGGCGCCACCGCCTCCTCGGGATAGGGCGCTGCTGAAGCGCGTCCTCTCGGCGCTGGCGATGATCCCGCCGGTGCTGGCCGCGGTCTGGTTCGGCCCGCCCTGGAGCGACCTGCTGGTCGGCGTCGCCACGGCGATCCTGGCCAGCGAGTGGGTCCTGCTCTCCACCGGGCGGCTCTATACCCCGGCGGCTTTCTGTTTCGTCGCCGGACTGGTGGGCGCCATCGTATTGGGCGCCTGCGGGCTCTGGCCCTGGACGCCGCTGCCCATCGGCCTCGCCGCGGCCCTTGCGGCGCCGCTGGCCGCGCCCCGGCACTGGCCCTGGTATCCGCTGGGGCTGCTCTACCTGGCGCCCCCGACCCTGGCCTTCCTGGCGCTGCGCGACCGGCCGGCGGACGGGCTGGAGATCATCGGCTTCCTGCTGGCGGTGGTCTGGGCGACCGACATCTTCGCCTATTTTGTCGGCAAGGCGGTTGGCGGGCCCAAGCTCTGGCCGGCGGTCAGCCCGAAGAAGACCTGGGCCGGCCTGCTGGGTGGCATGGCGGCCGCGACTCTTGCCGGTGCGGCCTCCGCCTGGTGGCTGGCCGGCTGGCCGGTCTGGCAACTGGCCCTGGCCGGCGCGGCGTTGGCCGTGGTGTCGCAGGGCGGCGACCTGCTGGAAAGCGCGGTGAAGCGCCACTTCGGGGCCAAGGATGCCAGCCACCTGATCCCCGGCCACGGCGGCCTGCTGGACCGCGTCGACGGGCTACTCGCGGCTTCCCTGGCCCTCGCTCTCGCGCTATGGCTAGCGCAACAGTGAGGAACGCCGCCTGATGGACAAGACCGACCTGCCGCCCGCAGCGCCGGCAACCAGCGATACGCCCCCGGCACAGCGTTCCGGGCAGCGGCGGCTGACCATCCTGGGCTCGACCGGTTCGGTCGGGCAGTCGACCCTCGATCTCGTCGTGCGCCAGCGCGAGGCCTATTCGCTCGTCGCGCTGACCGCCGGCACGCGGGTCAAGGCGCTGGTCGAGCAGGCGCGCCTGCTCCGCCCTGACGTCGCGGTGATCGCCGACGAGCGGCTCTATGGCGACCTGAAGGAGGGGCTTGCCGGCAGCGGTGTCGAGGCCGCGGCCGGCGCCAAGGCGGTGGCCGAGGCGGCGGCGCGGCCGGCCGATTGGACCATGTCGGCCATCGTCGGCGCCGCCGGGCTGGAGCCGACGCTGGCGGCCATCCGCCGCGGCGGCCTGGTGGCCTTCGCCAACAAGGAGACGCTGGTCTGCGGCGGCGCCCTGGTGCTGGACGAGGTGCGGCGCCACGGCGCCCGCCTGCTGCCGGTCGACAGCGAGCACAACGCCATCTTCCAGGTGCTCGACAGCGAGCGCCCGGAGGGCGTGGCCAAGATCATCCTGACCGCGTCGGGCGGCCCCTTCCGCCGGCTCACACGGCAGGAGATGTCGGGCAAGACGCCGGAGCAGGCGGTGGCCCACCCCAACTGGGACATGGGCGCCAAGATCTCGGTCGACAGCGCGACCATGTTCAACAAGTGCCTCGAGGTGATCGAGGCGCACTACCTCTTCGCGCTGCCCTCGGAAAAGATCGAGGTGCTGGTGCATCCGCAGTCGGTGATCCATTCGATGGTCGCCTATCTCGACGGCTCGGTGCTGGCGCAGCTCGGCACGCCGGACATGCGCACGCCGATCGCCCACACCCTGGCCTGGCCGGCCCGCATGCCGGCGCCGGTGGCCGAACTCGACTTCGTGAAGATCGGCCAGCTCACCTTCGAGCCGCCGGACCTGGAGCGCTTCCCCTCGCTGCGCCTGGCGCGCGAGGTGCTGGCGACCGGCGGCAAGGCGCCGCTGGTGCTGAACGCCGCCAACGAGGTGGCGGTGGCGGCCTTCCTGGCGCGCCGCATCGGCTTCCTCGACATCGCCGCGATCGTCGAAGGCGTCCTCGGCGAAGAGCCGCTGGGTCCCGCGGCCAGCCTGGACGAGGTGCTGGCGGCCGACCAGGCGGCGCGCCGCGCGGCGGAGCGGCGGGTGGTCGCAGGGCGCGGCTAGGCCACCTTTCCGCCACCACTTGCCGCTAGTCTGCCTGACCGCCGCCCTGGCCGGTCGCCCTTGAATGGAATGGGATTTCTCGGTTGCTCGACTGGCTGACCCATAAGGCGGAGTACATCGTCCCCTTCCTGGTGGTGCTGACCATCCTCGTCTTCGTGCACGAGCTGGGGCACTACTGGATCGCCCGCCGCAAGGGCGTGAAGGTCGAGGTCTTCTCCATCGGCTTCGGGCCGGAACTCTTCGGCTGGACGGCGAAGTCCGGCACGCGCTGGAAGGTCAGCGCCCTGCCGCTCGGCGGCTACGTGAAGATGTTCGGCGACATGGACGCCAGCAGCCGGCCGGACGACGAGAAGTTCGCCGCCATGACGCCCGATGAGCGGGCGGTGGCCTTTCCGATGAAGCCGCTGGGCGCACGCGCCTGGATCGTCGCCGGCGGCCCGCTGGCGAATTTCCTCTTCGCCTTCCTGCTGCTCTGCGGTCTCTTCATCTTCGACGGGCAGACCCGTACCTCGACCGTGGTGACCGAGGTGGTGGCAGGCAGCGCGGCCGAAGCCGCCGGTATCCGGCCGGGCGACCGCATCGTCAGCGTGAACGGCGAGGCGATCGAGCGCTTCGAGGACCTGCAGCGCTTCGTGCAGCTGAACCTCGAACAACCCATCGAGATGGTGGTGGAGCGCGATGGCCAGTCGGTCGCGCTGACCGCCCAGCCCAAGATCATCGAGGTCGACGATCCGAGCGGCTGCCCGATGAAGGTGGCCCGACTCGGGGTCTCCGCGCAGGGCACCGAACTGGTCGAGTTCGAGCCGCTTGAAGCCGTGGGTGTGGCGGCCAGCGAGACCTGGGGCATCGCGCGCGACACGCTGGCGGGTATCTGGCAGATCATCACCGGCGAGCGCAGCACCGAGGAATTGGGCGGCCCGGTGCGGATCGCCGAGATCTCTGGCCAGGTAGCGAAATTCGGCGTCGTTTCAATAATTTGGTTCATGGCCGTCATTTCGGTGAACCTCGGGCTGATCAATCTTTTCCCGATTCCCGTGCTCGATGGCGGCCATCTGCTCTTCTATGCCATCGAGGGTGTGCGCGGCCGACCGCTGGGCGAGCGCGCCCAAGAATACGGTTTCAAGATCGGCATCGCTCTGGTATTGAGCTTGATGATATTCGCTACGATCAATGACTTAGTACGTATCGGGAGCTGCGCGGCCTAGGCCGTGCGTCGGGGTTTGGATGCGGTACTTTCGGGTATGCGACAGGGCCTGTCGCAGCGCTCCGGAAGAGAGGGCGGCAGGGATAGGGGGAGTAGCAAGCGTGGTAAGGCGCGTAAGGGCCCTGGTCGCGGTCCTCTCTCTGCTGGTTGCCGGTCTCGTTGCCGGCGGCGTGCCGCTTTCCCGTCCGGCCGAGGCGCAGTCGCTGCTCGCCGGCGGCACGATCTCCGAGATTCGCATCGAGGGCTCGCAGCGTATCGAGCCGCAGACCACGCTGACCTATCTCGGCCTGCAGCCGGGCGATCCCTTCGACCCGGTGCGGCTGGACAAGGCCCTGCAGGCGCTGTTCGCCACCGGCCTCTTCGCCGACGCGACCTTGAAGCGCGAAGGCGACGTGCTGGTGGTGACCGTGGTCGAGAACCCGATCCTCAACCAGGTGGTCTTCGAGGGTAACCAGCGCCTGGACGACGACACCCTGCAGGCCGAGATCCAGTCGCGGCCGCGCGTGGTCTATACCCGCACCCGGGTGCAGTCCGACGCCCAGCGCATCCTGGAGCTCTACCGCCGCTCCGGCCGCTACGCCGCGACCGTCGAGCCGAAGATCATCGAACTGCCGCAGAACCGCGTCGACCTGGTGTTCGAGATCGACGAGGGCGAGACCAGCGGCATCAAGTCGATCAACTTCATCGGCAACCGGGCCTATTCGGACTCCACGCTGCGCGGCGAGATCACCACGACCGAGTCCGCCTTCTGGCGCATCCTCTCCAGCACCGACACCTATGACCCGGACCGGCTGAATTTCGACCGCGAGCTGCTGCGGCGCTTCTACCTCTCCGAGGGCTACGCCGACTTCCGCGTCGACTCGGTGGTGGCCGAGCTGTCGGACGACCGCGAGGGCTTCATCGTCACCTTCACGGTGGAGGAGGGCGAACTCTACACCTTCGGCAAGATCGACGTGGTCTCCTCGCTGAAGAACCTCGACCCGGCCAGCCTGCAGGACAAGATCACCACGATCGAAGGCGAGACCTATGACGCCTCGGCCGTCGAGGGGACCGTGGCGGCGCTGACCGAGGCGGTCGGCAATCTCGGCTACGCCTTCGTCGACATCTCGCCCCGGGTCGACCGCGACGCGACCAACCGTGTCATCGGCATCACCTACGAGATCAACGAAGGCCCGAAGGTCTATGTCGAACGCATCGATATCGAGGGCAACGTCCGCACCCTGGACGAGGTGATCCGCCGCGAGTTCCGGCTGGTGGAGGGCGATGCCTTCAACGCCACCAAGCTGCGCCGCTCGCGCCAGCGCATCCAGAACCTGGGCTACTTCCGCACCGTCCAGGTCGACAACGTGCAGGGCAGCCAGCCCGACAAGACCATCGTCAAGGTGAGCGTGGAGGAGCAGTCCACCGGCGACTTCACCTTCGGCGCCGGCTTCTCCACCGACTCCGGCCCCCTGGGCAACATCGGCGTGCGCGAGCGCAACCTGCTCGGCCGCGGCCAGGACCTGCGCCTCAACTTCACGCTGTCGGGCGTGTCCTCGCAGATCGACCTGTCCTTCACCGAGCCCTACTTCATGGGCAAGAATCTCTCGGCCGGCTTCGACCTCTATCGAACGACGCGCGAGCAGGACCAGTCGGACTACAAGGAAGAGCGCATCGGCTTCGGCCTGCGTGCCGGCTTCTCCTGGGACGAAAACTTGCGCCAGGTGGTGCGCTACGTCCTGGAGCGCAAGAACATCAAGGAGATCGACGCCAACGCCTCGGCGGTGATCCAGGACGACGAGGGCATCCGCGTGAAGTCGGCGCTGGGCCAGACCCTGACCTACGACACCCGCGACAGCCGCTTCGATCCGACCACCGGCTGGACCGTCAGCCTGGACAACGAGTTTGCCGGCCTGGGTGGCGACTCCTACTTCGTGAAGTCGACCCTCGGCGGCGCCTACTACATTCCGGTGCTGGAGCAGGTGACGCTGAAGTTCGGCGCCGAGGTGGGCGCGATCTACTCGATCCAGGACACCCGCGTTTCCGACCGCTTCTTCATCGGCGGCCCCAGCCTGCGCGGCTTCGCCGTTGGCGGCGTGGGCGTGCGCGACACCTCGACGGACGACGCGCTGGGCGCCAAGTACTATTACACGGGCACGGCTGAGCTGGTGTTCCCGCTGGGGCTGCCCGACGAGTTCCAGATCCGTGGGCGTCTCTGGACGGATATCGGCGCGGCCTGGGGCATCGATGGCGAGGAGAACTTCTCAAACGTCGAGCAGTCGAAGGCGCTGCGCGCCTCGATCGGCGCCGGCATCTCCTGGAACTCGCCCTTCGGTCCGATCCAGGTGGATCTGGGCTACGCCCTGCTGAAGGAGGACTTCGACGAGACCGAGGTGTTCCGCTTCAGCTTCGGCACCCAGTTCTGACGCCGGCTGGCGGCAGACCGTGGTGCGTGCTGGCCTCGCCGGCCTCCTGATCCTGCTGCTGGGGCTGGCGCCAGGCCTGTCCCTGCGCGCCCAGGAGGCGACCCCGGCGCCCAGCGGCGGCGAGGCGGCTTCGGCCTCCATGGTCATCATCGTCATCGACCTGCAGCGCATCCTGCGCGAGGCGCTGGCGGTGCAGGGACTGCAGGAGCAGGTCGGCACCGCGCGCGAGGCCTTTCAGGCCGAGATCCGCCAGCGCGAGGAGGAACTTCGGCAGCGCGACCAGGAGCTGGCCCGCGAACGGCCTACCCTGGCGCCGGAGGTCTATGCCGAGCGCCGCCAGGCGCTGGCGGAGGAATTGACCAGCCTGCAACAGACGGTGCAGGAGCGGCGCAAGCAGCTTGACCAGGCCATGGCCGAGGGAATGCGCCAGGTGCAGGCGGCCTTGCTGCCGATCATCCAGTCGCTGGCCGAGGAACGGACTGCCGACATCGTGCTGTCCAAGACCTCGGTCGTGCTGGTCCGCCCGGAACTCGAAATCACCGACGCGGCGCTGGAGCGGTTGAATGCCGTCCTGCCGGCCGTGACGGTCATGCCCTCGAACTGACGGAAGGCTGGCCTGATGGCGGATCCCAGGTTCTTCAAGCGCGCCGGCCCCTTTCGCCTGCGCGAGCTGGCGGCGGCGGCCAACGCCGAGCTGTCGCAGGGGGCAGATCCCGAGCGGCTGATCCACGATGTCGCCCCGCTGGACAGCGCCAACGGTGAGCAGGTCTCCTTCCTCGACAACAAGCGCTATCTGCCCAAGCTGGGCGGCAGCGGAGCGGGTGCCTGCCTGCTGGAGCCGGCCTATGTCGAGCGCGCGCCGCCAGGCATGGCCCTGCTGGTGACGCGCAAGCCTTATCGGGGCTATGCCTTGGTCACGCAGCTTTTCTACCCGCGCCCGCGGGTCGCGGCGGGGATCCACCCGACGGCGGTGGTCCACGCCGAGGCCAGGATCGCCGACAGCGCCGCGGTGGCCGCCTATGCCGTGGTCGAAGCCGGAGCGGAGATCGGCGAGCGCTGCAGCATAGGGGCACACAGTGTCGTGGGCGCCGGGGTGGTGATCGGCGAGGACACGGTCATCGGCACGCACGTGTCGCTGGAGTACTGCCTGATCGGGCGCGGGTGCCAGATCCACGCCGGGGCCCGCATCGGTGCCCGGGGGTTCGGCTTTACGCTGGACCCCGAGGGTTTCCTGGATGTTCCACAGGTGGGGCGGGTCGTCATCGGCAACGGCGTCGAGATCGGCGCCAACAGTACCGTCGATCGCGGCGCCGCGCCGGACACCGTGATCGGCGACGGTACGAGGATTGATAATCTGGTGCAGCTAGGGCACAACGTCCAAGTGGGCCGGAACTGCATCCTGATCGCCCAGAGCGGCGTCGCGGGCAGCACCAAGCTCATGGACTACGTGACACTGGCGGCCCAGGCGGGCATTGCCGGCCACTTGACGTTGGAGAAGGGCGCCAAGGTGGCGGCCAAATCCGGCGTTATGCGCGATGTCCAGGCGGGCGAGACCGTGGGTGGCATCCCGGCGATGCCGCTGCGGGATTTCTTCCGCCTCGTCGTCTCGTGGCAGCGCCAGCTTCAAGAAAAGAGCGATCGGGATGAGTGACGCAGAGACCAAGAACCAGGCAGCCCCGGCGCAGGACGCCGCGGCCAAGGAAGCCCTGGGAACGCTGGACGTGATGGACATCATGTCCCGGATTCCCCACCGCTATCCCTTCCTGCTGATCGACAAGGTGGTGGATATCAACGGCGCCGACAGCGGTGTCGGCATCAAGAACGTCACCATCAACGAGCCCTTCTTTCAGGGCCACTTCCCGGACCGGCCGGTGATGCCCGGGGTGCTGATCATCGAGGCCATGGCGCAGACCGCCGGTGTTCTCGTGGTCAACGCCATGAAGGACCCGACCGCCAACAAGATCGTCTATTTCATGACCATCGACGACTGCCGCTTCCGGCGTCCCGTGGTGCCAGGCGACCGCCTGGAGATCCATGTGACCAAGGTCCGCAACCGCGGACCGGTCTGGCGCTACAACGGCCAGGCCAAGGTCGACGGCGTGACGGTGGCCGAGGCGACCTATTCGGCGATGATCGTGGAAGAGTCCGCCCAGCAGGCCGCCGGCTAGCTGCATGACCGCCATCCATGCGACCGCCGTCGTCGCGCCGGGCGCGCAGCTTGGCGCGGAAGTGCAGATCGGCCCCTTCTGCGTGGTCGGCTCCAAGGCGGTGCTCGGCGACCGCGTCCGGCTGCACAGTCATGTGGTGGTCGAAGGCAACACGCGGGTTGGCGACGACTGCGAGATCTTTCCCTTCGCCTCGATCGGGCACAAGCCGCAGGACCTGAAGTTCAAGGGCGAGGACACGCGGCTGGAGATCGGCGCCGGCACGCAGATTCGCGAGCACGTGACGATCAACCCCGGCACGGTCGGTGGCGGCGGTGTCACCCGGGTCGGCAGCCGTTGCCTGCTGATGGTCGGCGCGCACATCGCGCACGACTGCCAGGTCGGCGACAGCGTGGTCATGGCCAACAATGCGACGCTGGCCGGGCACGTCCACGTCGGCGAGCGCGCCTTCATCGGCGGCCTGGCCGCGGTCCTGCAGTTCGTCCGCATCGGTCACAACGCGATGATCGGCGGCATGTCCGGCGTCGAGCAGGACGTGATCCCCTTCGGCCTGGTGATGGGCGAGCGTGCCAGCCTGGTCGGGCTGAACCTCGTCGGGCTGCGCCGGGCGAACCTCAGCCGCGAGGAGATCGACGGCCTGCGCGACGCCTATGAGAGCCTGTTCGGCGCCGGCGCCAGCCAGGCGGCGCTGGCCGAGCGGGCGCAGGCGCTTGGGGCCGCTGCCGGCAACCCGCTGGTCCAGCGTATCACCGGTTTCATCGCCAACCGCTCCAAGCACGGCATCCTGCAGCCCAAGGCCTCGGTTCAGCCGGCCGGGGGCAAGGGCGATGTCATCTAGACTCGCCCTGATTGCCGGCGGCGGCCGCCTTCCGCGCGTGCTGGCGGAGGCCATCCTCGGCACCGGCCGGGAGCTGCTCATCGTCGGCATCGAGGGCCAGGTCGACCCTGAGACCCTGGCGGCCGGTCGCAGCCAGACACTGCCGCTGGGCGCCGCCGGGCGCCTGATGAAGCTGCTGCATGACGAGGGCGTCCGCCAGGTGGTCTTCGCCGGCAAGGTGCGCCGACCCTCGCTCCTGGAAGTCAAACCCGATTGGCGGGCCGTGAAGTTCATGGCCAAGATCGGCGCCAAGGCGCTGGGCGATGACGGGATACTGCGCGCGGTCATCGCCGCCTTCGAGGAGGAGGGATTCGAAGTCGTGCCGGTCGACCAGGTCATGTCCAGCCTGCTGGCGACGCTCGGGCCGCTTGGCGCTGTTCGCCCCGACGCCGAGGCGGAGAGCGACATCCGCCACGGCCTCGAAGTCGCCCGCGTGCTGGGTCAGGCCGACGTCGGCCAGTCCGTCGTGGTGCAGCAGGGCCTGGTCCTGGGCGTGGAGGCTATCGAGGGCACCGACCAGCTGCTTGCCCGCTGCGGCCAGCTGCGGCGGGAAGGCCCTGGCGGCGTCCTGGTGAAGATCAAGAAGCCGCAACAGGACCGCCGGGCCGACTTGCCAACAATCGGCCTCACCACCCTGGACGGTGTCCGTTCAGCGGGGCTCCGCGGCATCGCGGTGGAGGCCGGTGGAACGCTCATTCTCGATCGTAACAAATTGATCGAAGAGGCCGATAAAGCAGGCCTTTTCGTCATCGGCGTCGCGCTTCCGACGTGACCCCCGCAACGCCCCTGGTCTATCTCATCGCCGGCGAGCCCTCGGGCGACCTGCTGGGTGCGCGGCTGATGGCGGCCTTGAAGGCCGAGACCGGCGGGCGGGTGCGCTTCACCGGACTTGGCGGGCCGCTGATGCGGGAGCAGGGACTCGACAGCCTTTTCGACACCGCGGAACTGGCCGTCATGGGCATCGCCGAGGTGGTGAAGGAGATCCCGCGCATCCTGCGCCGCATCCGGGAAACGACCGCCCACGCCATCGCCAGCCGTCCCGACGTCTTCGTGTCGATCGATTCTCCCTCCTTCTCGCTGGAGGTCAGCCAGCGCCTGAAGGGCCGGGGCTTTCCCCTGGTGCACTACGTCGCCCCGTCGGTCTGGGCCTGGAAGGCCTGGCGGGCCAAGCACATCGCCAAGTTCCTCGACCACCTGATGACGCTGCTGCCCTTCGAGCCACCCTATTTCGAGGCGCATGGCCTGGCGGCAACCTTCGTCGGCCATCCGGCGGTGGAGGCGGCGGCGCAGCCGACCGACCCCGCCGGCCTCAGGGCGCGCCTCGGCCTGACGCCGACGCAGCCGCTGCTGGTCGCGCTGCCGGGCAGCCGCCGGTCCGAAGTCAAGCGTCTGGCCCCCGTCTTCGGCGAGGCCCTTGGCCTGCTGAAGCGGGCGCACCCGGACCTGGCCGCCGTGGTGCCGACCGTCCCCAACGTCGCCGCCCAGGTGGGCGAGGCGGTGAAGGCCTGGCCGGTCCCGGCGCATGTCATCGAGGGCGCGCAGGCGAAGTACGACGCCTTCGCCGCCGGGCAGGCGGCCATCGCCGCCTCGGGCACCGTTGGGCTGGAGCTCGCGGTCGCCGGCCTGCCGGCCGTGATGGCCTACAGGGTGGTCGGCCTTTCCGCCTGGATCGCCCGCCGCGCGCTGAAGATCAAATGGGTCTCCATCGCCAGCCTGGTGCTGGATCGGCTGGTGCAGCCCGAGTACCTGCAGGAGAACTGCAACGGGCCGGCCATTGCCCAGGCGGTCGAGGCCCTGCTGGCGGACACGCCGGAACGCCGCCGCGTGATCGAAGAGGGCAGGGCGGCCGCCCGGATGCTGGGACAGGACGGCCTGGCGCCCAGCCATCGCGCCGCGCGGGTCGTGCTGGCGCAGATCGGCGCTGGCGCGCCCGCCCTGCCATCCCCATAGTCTAGGCCATCGGATACACGAAGGAGAGATCCATGGACGGCACCCAGACGGCCGGCGCGGCCGGGTCCGCGGCCAAGCCCAAGATGCGCTTCCTGCACACCATGATCCGCGTGCTGGACCTGGAGAAGTCGCTCGACTTCTACACCCGCCAGCTCGGCATGCGCCTTCTGTGGAAGAAGGACTATCCCAGCGGCGAGTTCACCCTGGCCTTCGTCGGCTACGGCGAGGAGAGCGAAGGGACGGTGATCGAGCTCACCTACAACTGGCCGCAGAAGCAGGCCTATACCCAGGGCGACGCCTGGGGCCACCTGGCGATCGGCGTGGAGGACATCTATGGCCTCTGCGAGAGGCTGGCGGCCGAGGGCGTAAAGATCCCGCGCCCGCCCGGTCCGATGAAGCACGGCGGCAGCGTCATCGCCTTCATCGAGGACCCGGACGGCCACAAGATCGAGCTGATCCAGGAAAGCTCGCGCGCCCGCTGAGGCCGCCGCGACGACGCCCCTCTCCCCGGTGGGAGAGGGGCTGCCTCGTCAGCGCACGCTCATCGGCACGAACTCGCGCGCCGTGGCGCCGTCGTAGATCTGCCGCGGCCGGCTGATGCGCTGGTCCGGATCCTCGATCATCTCCTTCCACTGCGCGATCCAACCCACCGTGCGAGCCAGCGCGAAGAGCGCGGTGAACATCGAGGTCGGGAAGCCCATCGCGCGCAGGATGATGCCGGAATAGAAGTCGACGTTGGGGTAGAGCTTGCGCTGGACGAAGTAGTCGTCCTCCAGCGCGATCTTCTCCAGCTCCATCGCCAGTTCGAGCAGCGGATCGTTGATGCCGAGCTCGCCCAGCACCTCGTCGCAGGTCTTCTTCATCACCTTCGCGCGCGGGTCGTAGTTCTTGTAGACCCGGTGGCCGAAGCCCATCAGGCGGAAGGGATCGTCCTTGTCCTTGGCCCGCTTGATGAACTCGGGGATGCGGTCCTTGTGGCCGATCTCGCCCAGCATCTTCAGCACCGCCTCGTTGGCGCCGCCGTGCGCCGGGCCCCAGAGCGAGGCGATACCGGCGGCGATGCAGGCGAAGGGGTTGGCGCCGGACGAGCCGGCGTTGCGTACCGTCGAGGTCGAGGCGTTCTGCTCGTGGTCGGCGTGCAGAATGAAGATGCGATCCATGGCCCGCGCCAGCACCGGGTTGACCCGGTAGTCCTCGGCCGGCACCGCGAAGGTCATGTGCAGGAAGTTCTCGGCATAGGTCAGGTCGTTCTTCGGGTACATGAAGGGCTGGCCGACCGAGTACTTGTAGGCCCAGGCGGCGATCGTCGGCATCTTCGCGATCAGCCGGTGCGAGGCGATCATCCGCTGCTGCGGGTCACGGATGTCGGTTGAATCGTGATAGAAGGCCGAGAGCGCGCCGACCACGCCGACCATCACCGCCATGGGATGCGCGTCGCGGCGGAAGCCGCGATAGAAGTAGGCGATCTGCTCGTGCAGCATGGTGTGATAGGTGATGGCGCGCTCGAACTCCGTCTTCTGCTTGGCGTTCGGCAGCTCGCCCTCGAGCAGCAGGTAGCAGACATCCATGAAGTCGCTCTGCTCGGCCAGGTCCTCGATCTTGTAGCCGCGGTGCAGCAGCACGCCCTCGTCGCCGTCGATATAGGTGATCTTCGAGGTGCAGGCAGCGGTGGAGCCGAAGCCCGGATCGTAGGTGAAGAGGCCGCTTTCGCCGTAGAGCTTGCGCACGTCCACGGCAGAGGGTCCGATGGTGCCGTGCAGCTTCGGCAGGTCCCAGCGCTGGCCGGTTTCGTTGTCGATGACGGTCAGCGTCGCCTTGCTGTCCGTAGCCTTGGCGGCAGGCTTGTCCATGATCCCGGCTCCTCGTTCGCTGCGCTCGATTGGGGGGCTTTCGGCGCTGGATTAGTGTGCGCCGCAGCATAGTGGCTCGCCCAGAGCCGTGCAATCCGACCCAGGCTAAGATCACATGTCAGCGGTGAGACACTCGGCCAGTCGTGCCAGGCTCTCCTCCCGGCCAAGGATCTCCATCACCTCGAAGATCGGCGGCGAGACCTTGGTTCCGGTGATCGCGGCGCGCAGGGGCTGCGCCACCTGGCCCAGCTTCATCGGCGGCTGGGCGGCCTCGGCAAAGGCGCGCACCGCTGCCTCCAGCGCCGTCTGATTCCAGTCGGGCAGTTCCCGCAGCGTGGGGGCGAGGGCCTCGAGGTTCGCCCGCCCGGCACCGGACAGCAGCTTCTCGGCGTCCGCATCGGGACGGATCGGCCGCTCGGCGACATAGACCTGTGCCGCCTCGGCCAGCTCGATCAGGGTCTTGGCGCGGGGCTTCAGGCTGGCCATGCCGCGGGCCAGGCGGATGGCAGCGGCTTCGCTGACGGGTCGGGCGAGGGCGCGCTCGATGCGCGGCACGACCTGCCGCACCAGTTCCTCGTCGCTCGCCTCGCGCAGGTAGTGCGCGTTGACGCTGGCGAGCTTGGCGAAGTCGAGGCGGGCCGGGTTGCGGCCGACATTCACGATGTCGAACCACTGCACGGCTTCGGCATCGGAGATGATCTCGGCGTCGCCGTGGCCCCAGCCGAGCCTGAGCAGGTAGTTGCGCAGCGCGGCGGGCAGGTAGCCCATGTCGCGGTAGGCCTCGATGCCGAGCGCGCCGTGGCGCTTCGACAGCTTGGCGCCGTCCGGTCCATGGATCAGCGGGATGTGGGCGAAGGCCGGCACGTCCCAGCCTGACGCCTGGTAGAGCTGGCGCTGGCGAAACGCGTTGGTCAGGTGGTCGTCGCCGCGGATGATGTGGGTGATGCCCATGTCGTGGTCGTCGACCACCACCGACAGCATGTAGGTCGGCGTGCCGTCCGAGCGCAGCAGCACCATGTCGTCGAGCTGATCGTTGGCCACCCGCACCTCGCCCTGCACCAGGTCGGCGATCACCTGCTCGCCCTGCTGCGGCGCCTTGAAGCGCACCACGGGCTTTATCCCGGCCGGCGCCGTCTTCGGGTCGCGGTCGCGCCAGGTCCCGTCATAGCGTGGCGGCCGACCCTCGGCCTTGGCTTTCTCGCGCATCGCCGTCAGTTCGTCCGGCGTGCAGTAGCAGTAGTAGGCCTGGCCCTTGGCCAGCAGATCCAGCGCGACCTCGGCGTGGCGGGCGGCGCGGGCAAACTGATAGGTGATCTCGCCATCCCAGGCGAGGCCGAGCCACTGCAGGCCGTCGATGATGGCCTCGATCGCCGCGGGGGTCGAACGTGCCCGATCGGTGTCCTCGATGCGCAACAGGAACTGGCCGCCGGTGTGCCGGGCATAGAGATAGTTGAAGAGGGCTGTGCGCGCGCCGCCGATATGCAGGAAGCCGGTCGGCGAGGGGGCGAAGCGGGTGACGACGCTGCTGCTCTGGGACATGGACCTGCTCGCGGGTTCGGGTTGCGGGCGGTTCCCTAGCATCCCGGCGGCCGCAAGGCCACTTCCGACACCGGCCGGGGTATCACTAAGCTGCGCCCATGCAGCAGCAGGACGAGATTTCGGATGGTAGCGCGGCCGCCAGCGTAGCGACGCCGCTGGCCCGGATCCACGCGCTGCTGCGGGAGCCGCAGAGGTTCTTGCATGAAATCCTGGCCGAGGTACTGCAGGTGCTGCAGTTCCTTGCCATGGGGCAGGTCGCTCAGGTCGATGCCGACGATGCCGTGGAGCGACTTCTGCGAGCCGCCATCATTTGCGATGCCGCTGTCCTGGATCGCTTGCTGGAAGACCCAAGAACCTTGGGACTGTCGCCGGGGCTGCGGCGCGCCCTGGACTGCCTGCGGCAGCTGCGCGCCGGCCAGTTGGCAGCGGCGGAGGCCAGCCTGCCGACCCTCATGGCGGCCCATGCCTGCGGGACCGAACTCATGCTGGCGGCCCGCCTGCTGCTGCGGGCCGGCCGCGTGGCCGATGCCATCGCGGTGCTGAAGCGGGCCGCGGCGGACCCTGTGCAGCAGGACGCGGAAGCGATCCTCAACCTGCTGACGGCCCTCCTGATCCGGCGCGCGCGGCCGGGTGAGGCGGATACTGTCGGGCCGCCCAGCGAGCTGACGGTTTGCACGGCGGTGCGCGACGAGGCGCCGGACCTGGAGGAGTGGGTCGCCTATCACAGCATGATCGGCGTCGAGCGCTTCCGCATCTATGAGAACGGCTCGGTTGACGGCACGGCCGAGCTGCTGGAATCGCTGGCGCACCGCTATCCGATCGAGATCGTGCCCTGGCCGCATCAGCCGGCCAACCTGACGGCGTTCCAGGACGGGCTGGTGGCCGAGATGGCGCGCAGCACCTGGCTCGCCTGCCTCGACGCCGACGAATTCCTGGTGCCGGCGGAGGGGAACGATCTGCGCACGCTCCTTCGGCGCGTGCCCGCGGAGGCGGCGGCCCTGGTGCTCAACTGGCGGGTCTTCGGTTCCTCCGGCCGAAAGCACCGGTCAGGAGAGCCGACACTGGCGGCCTATCGCCGGCGGGCGGCCGACGACTTCGGGCCCAACCGTCACATCAAGAGCATCCTGCGGCCGCGGTCCGCGATCCTGGCCATGACCACCCACGAGTTCCTTACGGTGGGGCCACAGGTCAACGCGCGGCTGGAGCCCGTCTCCCCGCTGGCCGGTCAACTGGTCCCGCCCTGCTTCGACGGGGCCTGGATCAACCACTACCTGCTGCGCTCCCGCGACGACTTCCTGCGCAAGCGGGCGCGCGGGCGGCCCGAGCAGGGCGGACGGCGAGACTTCGACAAGGGATTCTTCGAGGCGCATGACCGCAACGAGGTGCGCGACCGGTCGGTCGAGCGCTTCCTGCCAGGCCTGCGCGAACGCCTTGCGCAGGCCTAGGCGAGGGCCGCGGTCGACATCGACAGCATCAGCGGCACGACGACCGGCAGGGTCGCTGTCTTGGCCAGGCGCTCCACGAAGGCGCGGCGCGTTTCCGGTTCCATGCCACCACTGTTTCCCGCCGGCGCCGAGGCGTCGGCGGATTTATCCTGATCGGTCATCGCGCTGCTCCTGGTACGTGCTGGCGAACACTAGTGCAGCGCGACGGCGCCGGGGAAGAGCATAGCGTTTCAGAACCGTTCAAACGTAGGCGACGGCGGTCCTGGCGCCGGAGAACAGGAGCGGGAGCACCAGCGGCACCGCCGAGGTCTTCGCCAGGCGTTCGATGAAGGCACGCCGTGTCTCGCTCGTCGACAGCGGCCGCGCAACCTGCCCTGGGGCGGCGAGTGGGCCCTTCATGTTCCTGCCTCAGCGGAAGCGTTTATGGGCGTCAGTAGGCAAGCGCCTCTGACCGCGGATGGGTCAGAAGCAGGGGCAGGACGACCGGCGCGGCCGTTGTCAGCGCCAGCCGCTCGATGAAGGCGCGGCGTGTTTGCGCCGCTTTCGGCGCGACGGCCAGGTCCAACGCTGCCTGATTCTGCTCGGTCATGTCCCCACCTCTCCCAGAGGGAAGTATTATCCGGTTATACCGCGCCGTCCAGTGCGAGGAGGCTGGCAGAACGGGCGCGCCATGCGGCAGAGTTGCCGCGAACCGTACCCCTGCGCGGTCAGGTGGCGCGGTTCGCAAACACTTCCCAGTGCAAGGGTTTCAGGACGGGGAACAGGTGGGAAAGAGCTATCACAAGCTGACGGGCGCGCAGCTGGAACGTGTCGGAGACGTCTTTGTCCTGCTGCGCGAGGATGTGGCGGAGGCCTTCACCCTGACCGACAGCGGCGCGGTCCTGTGGGAGGCGCTGGACCACTTTCCCGATGCCGGCGACCTCGCGGCGCTGCTGGCCGAGGCGCGGCCCGACCTGGGCGCCGCCAGGGCCAGGGACGAGGTGCGCGACTTCCTGAGCCGGCTGGTGTCGCACGGGCTGGCCGCCAGCAGGAGCGACCGGCGCGTGCGCAAGGTTCCGGACATCGTGACCGAACTGGTCGGTGGCGAGCTGATCGTGTTGTCCCGCAGCAGCCGGAAGGTGCACCTGCTGAACGAGACCGGGGCGCTGCTGTGGGACGTTTTCGACAGCATCGACGACAGCGAGGGGCTGAGGCGGCTGCTGGCCGAAGCCTGGCCCGACAAGCCGGCGAGCGAGATCGAGCAGGCCGTCGAGCGCTTCCTCGACGACCTGCTGCAACTCGGTCTGCTGGAAGAGGTCTGAGCCGGATCCCATGGCTGTCCCCGCCGCGCGGTCGCCGCGAATCGCCATCGTCATCCCGGCCTACAATCACGAGGCCTACGTCGCGGAAGCAATCGCCTCGGTCCTGGGCCAGGACTGGCCGGACCTGGAACTGCATGTGCTGGACGATGGCTCGACCGACGCGACCTATGCCGCCGCGGAGCGGGCACTGGAACGCGCCGGGCGGCGCCGCTGCAGCCTGCGGCGACAGTCCAACGTCGGCTCGGCGGAAACCATCAACCGCCTGGTGGCCGGCTGCGACAGCGACCTGGTCGGCATTCTCAACTCCGACGACCGCTACCTGCCGGGCCGCCTCGCGGCGTTGGCCACACTGGCCGAGCCGGGCCGCGATTTCCTGGGCATCACCGGCGTCGCCTTCGACCCCGGGGCGATGATCAGCCCGACGGACAGCTTCGAGACCTGGTACCGCGGCAAGCTCGCCTATGCCCTGAGCCTGCCGACCTGTGGCTTCGCGCTGGTCACGGCGAACCTGTCGATTTCCTCCAGCAACTTCCTCTTCACGCGGGCGCTGTTCGACCGGGCCGGCGGGTTCAACGCCGACCTGCCGCTGACCCAGGACTGGGAGTTCCTGCTGAAGGCCCTGCGCTGGACGGAACCGCGCCTCGTCGGCCGGCGGCTGCTCTACTACCGGACCCACGCGACCAACTCCTTCCGCCGCCTGGTCGACATCCGCATCGAGCAGAGCCGGCGCGCCCTGGATGGCTATCTGGCCTGGGCCGGCGGCGCCTCGGCGAACGCGCTGGCGCCGACCCCGGCGAACTGGCCCCGTTTCTTTCCCGTCTTTGCCGGCAGCTGCGCGCCGGCCTTCAGCAGCGAGCCGGTTGCCGAGTTCCTGCCACCGTCGCTGCTGGCCACGCACGGTCAGGTCGGGGGTGTCGGTCCAGGGCAGGAGGACGCCGCGCTGCGTGGCCTCGTGTTCGCCGCGCGCCAGCGGCAGGACAACATGCGCCGGCCGACGCGCGAGCTGCTGGAACAGGCGGCCGCGCAGTGGAACGGCGTGCTGGAAGGCGTGCAGGCCGATGGCTGAGCCCGCCGACCAGGGACGGCAGCGGCTGCTCGGCACCTACGAGTGGCTGGGCGCGCGCCTGCGTCTCGGCATGCCCGACGCGGCCTGGTTCGCACGGCTCGACGACCTGCTGGGGATGACGGCCCAGGACCTGGCGCACGGCGAGGAACTCGGCGAGATCACGGTGCTGGCGGACAACCTGATCCGTTCCTTCGCCGACGAGGTGCGCTTCGGCACGGTGAACGACCTGCTGATCTGGCTGGCGCTGACGACCACGGACGTGCTGGCCGAGAAGCGCGGAGCCTTCCTGCTGCACGCCGCCTGCTTCGTGGTCGAAGGCGAGGCGGTGCTGGTCTTCGGTCCACCCTTTGCCGGCAAGTCGACGCTCTCGGCGTTGGCACTGGCGCGCGGCATCGAGATCCTGGGCGACGACGTGATCCATCTGGCGCCCGAGACGGGCCTTGCCGAGGCGGTGCCGCGCCCGTTGAAGCGGCGCGTCGGGCGAGAGGAGATGCTGGCCAACCTGGCCGCGCCGCTGCGAACGGGCCAGCCGCTCTATGGCCTGCTGGACGGCGAACCCTCGGTGCTGCGGCCGCGCGCGCAGCCGGGCATCTGGCCGCCGACCCGCCGCCTGCCGGTGCGCTGCTCGATCTTCCTGAAGCGCCATGCCGGCCCGGGGGTCGAGCGCTATCAGCCGGAGCGTTTCGTCGCACTGGCCTCGCTGCTCGACTGGGCGCGCGACTGGTCGACGCCGCCGCTCGCCTGCGCGCACCGCGCCGCGCGTCAGCTGCTGGCGCAGCGCCATCTCGGCATCTCGGTCGGCGACGGCGCGCAGGAACAGGCGCTGGATGCCATCCTGGAGGCGGCGCTGTGAGCGGCGGAACGCTGCGACGGACCCTTGAGCAGCTGCTCCGCCTGGTCGCCCCGGGCGGGCCCTTGCCGGTCGCCGTCGAGCCGACGGACTGGCCAGCGATCGACCTGCTGGCGCGACAGTCGCATGTGATGGCTGCGCTGTGGCTGCGGCTCCGGGATGATCCGTTGCTGGCCACCGTGCCGCCGGCGCTGGCCGAGGATCTGCGCCTGGGCTATGGCGAGCAGGTGCGGCGCAATCGCCTGATGAAGGCGCAGATCCTGATGGTCGCACGCCTGCTGAACCGGGCAGGGCAGGCACCGCTGCTGCTGAAGGGCGGGGCCTATCTGTTCGATCCGCCGCTGGGCAACGCTGCCCGGCGCTACCTTCATGACCTCGACTTCCTGGGTGCCGACAGCGGCGTCTGCCAGCAGGCTCTCCTGGAAGCAGGCTTTCTGGACGCAGGCAAGATCGCCCGGCCGCGCGAAGAGGCCAGCTATCACCACTGGCCCGCCCTGCGCGATCCCGAGAGCGGGCTCGAGGTCGAGGTGCACAAGCGCCCCTTCATCACCGCCGACCGCGCCATGACGCGCCTCTTCCTCGCCGAGGCGGTGCCGCTGGAGATGGAGGGGGCAAGGCTGCTTCTGCCTTCGCGCGCCTGCCGCATCGTCGCCAATGTGATCCACTCCCAGGTCTCGGACCGCGGCTTCGGTGCCGCCTGGTTCAATCCACGCTATCTCCTGGAGTTCGCCGAAACCGCCGTGGCCTGGCCGGCCGGCGACTGGCAGGCAGCAGCCGAGGCGCTGCGCGGCAACCGGATCTGTTTCGGCAGCTTCTTGCACCTGGCAGACAAGCTGATGGACGTGCGCCCGCCGCTGCCGCACCGCGCCGGACCGCTGCAGCGCCTGCAACTGGCGCGCATCCGCCGGCACATGGACTATGCGCCGCGCCGCGGCCTGTTCGGCCAGGCGCTGGGCAAGATCGGGCTGCTGAAGGACCGGGCACGCCGCCGCTATGGGCGATGGATCGGATGGCAGAGCGTGCCGCGGCGGCGCCTGGCGCTGGCGCCCGCGGCAGGGAGGAGCGAGGGATGAGGTCGGCCCGCATAGCGGTGGTGATACCCGGGTACAACCACGCCGCGTTCATCGGCGAAGCAATCGCCTCGGTGCTGGCACAGGACTGGCCGGAGCTCGAGCTGCACGTACTGGACGACGGCAGCGAGGACGACACGCTCGGCGCGGCCGAACGCGCGCTCGCCGGGCAGACGCGCGTGCGGGCCCGCGTCGAGCGGCAGGAGAACCGGGGCTCGTCGCTGACGCTGAACCGGCTGATCGAGCGCTGCGATGCGGACTATGTGGCGATCCTCAACTCCGACGACCTCTACCACCCAGGTCGGCTGGCGGCGCTCGCCGCCGCGGCCTCCGGCAAGGAGCTCTTCTTCGGTGCTACCGGGGTCGCGTTCGTCGCCAGCGGCGAGACCGAGGATTTCGCCATGTTCGAGGACTGGTACCGCAGCAAGCTCGACTATGCGCGGCAGCTTCCGACCTGCGGCTTCGCGCTGCTGACCTCGAACTTCGCGATCTCCTCCAGCAACTTCTTTTTCAGCCGCGAGGTCTTCGACCTGGTGGGCGGCTTCTCCCCCGAACTGTCGCTGACCCAGGATTGGCACTTCATGATGGAGAGCCTGCGCTGGGTGGAGCCGACGCTGTTGCCGGCCCGGCTGATGAGCTATCGCGTGCATCCGAGCAACACCTGGCGGCGGCTGCAGGAGGTGCGAGCGGAGCAGAGCCTGCGTGTCCTGCATGGCTTCGCGCGCTGGGCCGGCAAAGCCACGCTGAACAGGCTGGCGCCGACGGCGGTCAACTGGCCGGGCTTCTTTCCCTATTTCGTCCGCATCTGCGGTTCGCTGCTGAGCAACGCGCCGGTCGGCAGCAGCCTTCCGGCCGAGCTGCTGGCCCGCTCCGCCGGCGCGGCGGAGCGGCACCCGGCCGACCTGGCGGCGATCAGGCGGCTACTGGCCGCCGCGCGCCCGGAAGCGGCGCTGCCCTCCACCGAGCCGATCGAGGAACTCCTGGCCACGATCGCCGCGCAATGGAGCGAAGACCAGGCCATGCGCCGCTAGGGCTGCTTGCGGGCTGCACGCGCTGCGTGTGACAGTCGGCCGGCGGCTCTTGGGGGAGAGCGATTGTGCTGGGCGCGCTTTGGCGATGGCTGGGGGCCACGCTGGCAGCGGAACGTGACCGCTGGGCGCTATGGCTGCCCGTCGCCTTTGGAGGCGGCATCGGCCTCTACTTTGCCCTGCCGTCCGAGCCGCCGCTCTGGCTGGGGCCGGGAGCGACCCTGGTGCTGGTCGTGGCACTGCTCGCCCTGCGCCAGCGCCCCCTGCCGCGCCTGCTGCTGACCGCCGCGCTCGCCGTTTCGGCCGGGCTGGCCGTTGCCGAGCTGCGCACCCGCGCGGCGGCTGCCCCGGTGCTGCTGGAACGGCACGGGCCGGCCGAGCTGCGCGGCGTGATCGAGCGCCTCGAGCCGGATGGCAAGACCACGCGCGTCACACTGGCCCCCTTGGCCATCGAGGGGCTGGCCCCGGAGGCCCTGCCACGCCGGGTGCGTGTCCGCGTGCCAGGGGAACTGCCGGCGGAGGCACGCCCGGGTGCCGTCATGACCCTGCGCGCGACGCTGCTGCCGCCACCCGGGCCGGCCCTGCCGGGCGGCTATGACTTCGCACGCGAGGCCTGGTTCCGCGGCCTTGGCGCGGTCGGCTATGCCTTCCAGCCCGGCCAGGTCCAGCCGGGCGCACCGGCGGCCAGCGGCTGGCAGCTCTGGTGGTCGGGACTCCGGCAGGACTGGAGCCGGCGCCTCAGGACCGTGTTGCCCGGCGACCGGGGTGCGGTTGCCGACGCCCTGGTCACCGGCGAGCGCGGCGGCCTGTCGCCGGCGATGGAGCAGGCCTATCGGGACAGCGGCCTGGCGCACCTGCTGTCGATTTCGGGCCTCCACGTCGGCCTGCTGGCCGGGCTGATCTTCGTCGGCCTGCGGGGTGGGTTGGCGCTCGTGCCGGCCGTGGCGCTCCGCTGGCCGATCAAGAAATGGGCGGCAGGGGCGGCGCTGCTCGCCATGCCGCCCTACCTCTGGCTGGTCGGCGCCTCGATCCCGACGCAGCGGGCCTGCCTGATGGTCGGCCTCGTGCTGCTGGCCGTGCTGCTGGACCGCCGGGCGCTCAGCCTGCGCCTCGTCGCCTGGGCGGCGGTGCTGGTGCTGGCCCTGGCTCCCGAGGCGCTGCTGACGCCCTCGTTCCAGATGTCCTTCGGCGCGGTGACGGCCCTTATCGCCGGCTATGAGTTCTGGTCGCGCCGCAGCATCGAACGCGCCGAGCGTGGCTGGCCCTGGCGCATCCTGGCCTACCTCGGCGGCGTGCTGCTGTCCTCGCTGATCGCCAGCACGGCGACGGCGCCCTTCGCCGCCTTCCACTTCGACCGCCTGACGCTCTTTGGCCTGGCCGCGAATCTGGTCGCCGTTCCGGTCACCGGATTCTGGATCATGCCGCTGGCGCTGTTGACCTACCTGCTCATGCCCGTCGGGCTGGAGGCCTGGGCGCTGGTGCCGCTCGGCTGGGGCGTCGAGGCGGTGAACCGGGTGGCGGTGGAAGTCGCCTCCTGGCCTGGCGCCGCGCTTCCCGTACCGGCCATGCCGGTCTGGGGGCTGCTGCTGGTCGCCCTCGGCGGCCTCTGGCTCTGCCTCTGGTCGCGGTCCTGGCGTCTGGCGGGAATCGCTCTGTTGCTTGCGGGGGCCGCCAGTCCCTGGCTGGTTCGGCCACCCGACATCCTGGTCAGCGGCGATGCCAAGGTCATCGCCCTCGCCGACCCCGATGGACGTCTTTGGCTCTCCAGCGGCCGGGCCGGGCGCTTCTCCAGCGAGGAGTGGCTGCAGCGGCGCGGCCAGGTCGAGGCCAGCGTCTGGTGGAGGGAGGAGGCCGAGGTCTCGGCCTGGCTGGCCTGCGATGCGACGGGCTGCCTCTACCGCCGGGAGGGCAGGGCCGTAGCCCTGGCCTTCGACGGCGATGCGCTGCTGGAGGACTGCTGGGGCAACGACCTGCTGGTCGCCTTGCTGCCGATCCGCCGCGCCTGTCCGCCCGGCACGGCGGCCCGCGACCGCTTCGACCTCTGGCGCGAGGGCACCCTCGCGGTCTGGGTCGAGGCCGCCGGCATCAGGACCCTGAGCGTCGCCCAATGGCGCGGCGAACGCCCCTGGAGCCCGCGCCGCACCGGCGAGACCGTGGCCCTGCCGGAAGGAGACGACGACTAGCGCGGGGCGCCTAGTAGCGCCGCATCAGGCCGACCAGCTTGCCCTGGATCTTCACCCGCTCGGGCGGGAAGATGCGGGTCTCGTAGGCCTTGTTGGCGGGCTCCAGCGCGATGGCGCCGCCCTTGCGGCGCAGGCGCTTCAGAGTGGCCTCCTGGTTGTCGATCAGGGCCACGACGATGGCCCCGTTATCGGCCGTGTCGCTGCGCTCGATGATGACCGTGTCGCCGTCCAGGATGCCGGCGTCGACCATGGAATCGCCCTCGACCTCCAGCGCGTAGTGCTCGCCGCGGCCCAGCAGATCGGCGGGAACGTCGACATAATTGGCATTGTCGCGCAGCGCCTCGATCGGCGTACCGGCGGCGATCTTGCCGTAGAGCGGCAGGCTGGCGGCATTGGCGCCCTGCGGCGCGGCCGCGCCGCTGAGGCTGCTGTTCTCGCCGAAGGAGCCCTTGATGACGCGAGGGGCGAAGCCCTTCTGGCGCTCGCCGTTGCCGCCCAGGTTCTCGGGCAGGCGCACCACCTCGATGGCGCGGGCGCTGTGCTGCAGGCGCCGGATGAAGCCGCGCTCCTCAAGCCCCGTGATCAGGCGATGGATACCGGAATTGGACTTCAGGCCCAGCGACTCCTTGATCTCGTCGAAGGAGGGCGAGACGCCCTGTTCGGCCAGGTAGCGGTGCAGATAGAGCACCAGTTCGTGCTGCTTGCGGGTCAACATGCGCCCGGTTTCCTCCCCGATCCCCCGTTA
>JAKOWB010000239.1 GCA_029781795.1 Pseudomonadota bacterium
CCATCAGCGCCTCGACCTGCGTCTCGTCGCGATGATCGCATGGCTTGGCGAACCCGCGCCCGCCGCCCGCGGCGGCGCCGGCGGCGCTCACCGCGGCCGCGGCTTCGTCGATCGTGCCCGGCAGGTTCTCGGTCGTGGCCCCCGGCGTGCTGCGGCCGGTGACGTGCACGAGGCAACCCGCCTCGCCGAGCGCCCTGGCGATGCCCAATCCCAGGCCGCGCGTGGCGCCGCTGACCAGCGCCACCGGACGCTCTTGCCCATCGCTCATGCCGACTGTCCCCGACCGATCATGGTTCGAAGGGCGAGGCTATCGCATCTGCAGGGGCAGCGCGAAGCGCGATGGGGATTACTCCGCGGCGTGGCGCACCGGATGCGCGGCCGCGGCGCCCTTTGCGCTGCGACGGCGGAACCAGGCGCCGAGGTCGTCGAACGCCAGGTAGACCGTGGGGGTGATGAACAGGGTCAGCAGCTGCGACACCGCGAGGCCGCCGACCACGGCGACGCCCAGCGGCTGGCGCAGCTCGGCGCCCTCGCCCAGCGCCATGGCGATGGGCATGGCGCCGAGAATGGCGCAGAGCGTGGTCATCATGATCGGCCGGAAGCGCAGCACGGCGGCCTCGATCATCGCCTCGCGCGGCTCGACGCCCTGGGCGCGCCGCTCGATGGCGAAGTCGATCATCATGATGGCGTTCTTCTTGACGATGCCGATCAGCATCACCACGCCGATCATGGCGATCACCGACAGGTCCATGCCGGCCAGCTCGAGCGTGATCAGCGCGCCGATGCCGGCAGACGGCAGGCCCGAAAGGATGGTCAGCGGGTGGATGAAGCTCTCGTAGAGCACGCCGAGCACGATGTAGATCACCAGCACGGCGGCGAAGAGCAGCAGGCCCTGGTTGGCGACCGCCTGCTGGAAGACCTGGGCGCTGCCCTGGAAGCTGGTGCTGATGGTCGCCGGCATGCCGATCTCGCGCGCCGCGGCCTGGACGGCGGCCACCGCCTGTCCCAGCGAGGTGCCCTGCACGAGGTTGAACGACACCGTGACCGATGGCAGCTGGGCCAGATGCGTCACCGTGAGCGCCGTCGGCTTCTCCGACAGGCGTGCCACCGTATCGAGCGGCACGACGCCGCCCGACGGGGTGCGCACCGTCAGCCGGCGCAGCATGTCGGAGGTGTCGGAGTATTTCGGATCCGCCTCGAGGATCACCTGGTAGGTGTCCTGCGGCGC
>JAKOWB010000256.1 GCA_029781795.1 Pseudomonadota bacterium
TCGCCGATGGCGATTCCCGGCACGCCCGGCATCACCTACACCGCCGACGGCCTGGAGCACACCGAGCGCGGCATCCCGAGCAGCCAGGCGCGCGACCACGTCAAGCAGCTCGACAAGCGGCTGCGCAAGCTGATGCAGCACGACTACGGTCCACGCTGGGCCGACATCGAAGGCGATGCCGACCTGGCCATCGTCACCTTCGGCTCGACCACCGCCGCGGTGCGCGAGGCGGTGGAGCGCGCCGCCGCCGCCGGCACGCCGCTGCGTTTGGTGTCGATCCGCCTGCTGGCGCCGCTCAAGCCCGAGCTGGTGGCGCAGGCGCTGCACGGCGTGCGCCAGGTGCTGGTGGTCGAACAGAACCACGGCGGCCAATTGCTGCGCTACCTGCGCAGCCGCTGCGACCTGCCCGGCCGCCCCGCCGGCCTGCACCGCCCGGGGCCGCTGCCGCTGCGACCGGGCGATCTGGCCCGCGCCTTCATCGACTGGGCCGCCGCCCACGCCGCCACCGGAGTCCCCGCATGAACGACATGACCGAGGCGATCAAGCTGACCGCCGCCGATTTCAAGTCCGACTACAAGCCCATCTGGTGCCCCGGCTGCGGTGACTACACCGTGCTGGGCTCGATCACCAAGGCGCTCGCCATCATCGGCCGCCCGCCGCACGAGGTGGCGGTGGTCTCGGGCATCGGCTGCAGCTCGCGCATCCCGGCCTACACCAGCTGCTACGGCTTCCACGGCGTGCACGGCCGCGCGCTGGCCGCCGGCACCGGGCTGAAGGCGGCGCGGCCCGACCTGACGGTGGTGGTCACCGGCGGCGACGGCGACGGCTACTCGATTGGCGGCAACCACTTCATGCACGCCTGCCGGCGCAACCTGGACCTGACCTACATCGTCATGGACAACCACGTCTACGGCATGACCAAGGGCCAGGCCAGCCCGACCACCGAACCCGACTGGGACAACAAGCTCTCGCCCGGCGGCACCGGCATCCGCTCGTTCCACCCGCTGGTGATCGCGCTGGCCGCCGGCGCCAACTTCGTGGCGCGCGCCTTCTCGGGCGACCCGAACGGCACCGCCGACATCATCGCGCAGGCGATCCGCCACCCGGGCTTCTCGTTCGTGGAGATCCTCAGCCCCTGCGTGACCTTCCGCCCCGAGCAGCGCGGCTGGAAAGACCAGGTGCACGCCGCCCCGGTGCCCGAGACCGACGACCCCGCGCGCGCCGCGCGCCGCATCATGACCGACGACGGCTTCAACATCGGCGTGCTCTACGCCGGCAGCCGCACGCCCTACGCCAAGACACCGGCCGCTAGCGCCACGCTGGCGCAGATCGAAGAGGAGTTTGCGCTGTGAACCGACCCCGCTTCGGCGGCGCCCAGGCTGCGCCGCG
>JAKOWB010000285.1 GCA_029781795.1 Pseudomonadota bacterium
GGCAGCCCACAATGGCGCTGCACTGCACCAGACCTGGCCTCCCCCGCCGGCGAATCAAGCCGGCCCTCTGACGCCGCTGCCCCTCGCCCACGACGGGACCCGGCCAGCGCCTTGGGTTAACGCCATGCAAGCGTCACACCAGGATATGAAGAAATCGTGGCGATGCGGCCAATCGCTGACCTGCCGTTCGGCGAGCCCTGGTGAACCGGGGCAGGGCAGGCCTAAGCCGACACCACCGGCACCGTCTCGGGGGCGGCGAGCGCCCGCCGCCCGGTCGATCCGGCCAGATGGACCGACACCACCGGCGCGGCCCAATCCAGACTGGCGAAGGCCTCGCAATGACCGCACAGGGCGGTCCACTCTACCGCAGCGGTGCCGCATTCGCGTCAGACCCAGACCGGGTCCGGCGGCGCGGCTTCGGCCTTGAACAGCCAGTTGCGTGCCGCGGCGAGGTCGCCGTGCTCGCCTTGCTCCAGCTCGGCCAGCAGCCGATATACGCGCCGGCTCGGCGCCATCTGCTCGGCTTCGGTCAGGTGGGTGCGTGCCGGCCCCCACAGCGCGGCCTGCAATTCGGCTTCGCCCAGCGCCACCAGGCTCTCGCGATGGTCCGGGGCCAGCCGGTACAGCCGCTCGAACCGCTTGACCCGGTCCAGTGGCGCCTCGTCCTTGGGCAGGACGGCGCGATAGGCCTCGACCAACTCGCGGTGGGGCGCCCGCGCCCAGGTCTTCTCGACCAGCCGGATCGCCGACCGGTCGCGCCCGGCGGCGGCGGTCAGCCGGGCTTCCCGCACCACCGCCGGCACGAAATCGGGAACCAGCCCGACCGCGCGGTGGACCAGCTCCAGCGCCCGGGCAATCTCGCCGGCGGCCTCGGCTTCACGGCTGCGCTCGGCCAACATCGCCGCCTTGGCGTGCCTGCCGTCGTTGGCAGGGATGGTGCCGGCCCGGATCGCCTGCGCCAGGCTCTCTTCCGCATCCATCCAGCGGCGCAGCCGCACTTGGATGTCGAAGCAGGCGCGCAGCACCCAGGGCGTGCGAGGGCTAAGCGCGCGGGCCCGCTCGGCAAGCTCCAGCGCCCGTACCGGCTGGTTCTGGCGCAGCGCCTGGCTGATCAGGCCGCGCAGGCCGAGGAACTCGGTCTCGCGGCGCTCCAGCATCGCTTCGAAGCAGCGCCGTGCCTCGCCCTCTTCGCCGCTCAACTGGGCCGCCTGGGCCGACAGCAGCAGCGTCAGCGGCGGCTCGCTCAGCAGGCCATCGGCCTCGCGGGCGCAACGGCGGGCGGTCTCGGCATCCCCGGC
>JAKOWB010000140.1 GCA_029781795.1 Pseudomonadota bacterium
TCCTCGCGCAGTTCCTCGCGCAGCTTGTAGTCCAGGTTGGCCAGCGGCTCGTCCAGCAGCACCAGGTCGGCCCCCTTGACCAGCGCGCGGGCGATCGCGGTGCGCTGCTGCTGGCCGCCGGAGAGCTGCAGCGGCGTGCGCTCCAGCAGCGGCGTCAGCTTCAGCAGCGCCGCCGCCTCCTCCACCCGGCGCCGGATCTCGGCGCGGGGCACGCCGGCGACCTTCAGCGGGCTGGCGATGTTCTCGCGCACCGTCAGCGTCGGATAGTTGATGAAGGACTGGTAGACCATGGCGACCTTGCGGTCCTGCACCCGGACGCCGGTCACGTCCTTGCCGTTCCACAGCAGGCGGCCCTCGGTCGGCTTGTCCAGGCCGGCCATCAGGCGCATCAGGCTGGTCTTGCCCGCCAGTGTCGGCCCCAGCAGCACGTTGAGGCTGGCGGCCTCCAGCGTCAGCGAGATGTCCTGCAGGCGGACCTCGCCGTCGACGATGCGCCAGCAGTTGTCCAGGGTGAGCGCCATCGCCGCCCCCTAGGCAGCCGTCCGGGCGAGGCGCTGCGCCTCGGCCTGCATGAAGGCGGCGAGCCGCTGCCGCTCCTCGGGCCCGACGCGCAGGCCGAGCTTGGAGCGGCGCCAGAGCACGTCCTCGGCCTCCAGCGCCCACTCGTGCCGCATCAGGTAGCGCACCTCGGCGGCGGTGAGGTCGTGGCCGAAGACCTCGCCCAGCTCGGCCAGGCTCCTCGCGCCCTCCAGGATCAGCTTCGCGCGCGTGCCGTAGGCGCGCACCAGGCGGCGGGCCAGGGCGCGCGGCAGGTCGCTCATCCCGGCCTGCAGCTCGTCGGCCAGGCGGCCGGCGCCGTCGACCGGGAAGTCGCCGCCCGGCAGGGTCGAGCGCTCGGTCCAGGGCGGCGTCATGCGCCCGCGCGTCTCGGCCGGCAGCTGCGGCTCCAGCTTGGCCAGCACCGATTCGGCGAGGCGGCGGAAGGTGGTGATCTTGCCGCCGAAGACCGACAGCAGCGGCGCGCCGCCCTGCGGCGCCTCCAGCTCCAGCACGTAGTCGCGCG
>JAKOWB010000297.1 GCA_029781795.1 Pseudomonadota bacterium
CAGCGCGTTCAGCGCATCGGCCAGCAGGCCCGGATCGGGGCCGGTGGCCTGCACCTCGACCACCTCGGTGCCGGCGACCGGCCGCACCTGCAGCATCGCCTGCAGCCGGCCGGCCGGATCGTCGCCGAGCTTGGCCGCCGGTACCCCTTGTGCGAGCAGCGCGTCGGCCAGCCGCGCGAGCAGCGGCCGGCTGTTCAACAACTGCAGCTTGTTGTCATACGCGCTCGAAGCCGAGCGGCCGGCGCGGCCGACCTCGGGCAGGGTGGCCTGCAGCCGGGTCTGCGCGAGGTACTCGGGCGCTCGGCTGAAGTTCCAGATCTGGCCGATGACCAGTGCGGCGACGAAGGTCGCGGCGAAGACCAGCAGGCGGCGGCGGTTGCCGCGCCGGGCCACCGCCGCCGGCTGCGCATCGGCACTGCTGCCGGCACCGGGGCCTGGGAGCATTTCGATCGGCTTCACCGATGGCGGCCTGGGCGTCGGCCCGAAGTCAAAGGGGGGCGATTGTGCGGCCGCCCGGGCGCTGGCGCATCACCCTGTTCTGGGCAGGCCGGCAGGCGGCGCGCAGGCGCGCCGCGCCGTTGCCGCTACATCCCGGCGTAGTTCGGCCCGCCGCCGCCTTCGGGCGTGACCCAGACGATGTTCTGGGTCGGGTCCTTGATGTCGCAGGTCTTGCAGTGCACGCAGTTCTGCGCGTTGATCACCAGCTGCGGCCCGCCGTCCTTGTCGACGAACTCGTACACGCCGGCCGGGCAGTAGCGGCTCTCGGGGCCGGCGTACTTGGCGAGGTTGACGGCCACCGGCACCGCCGGATCCTTCAGCGTCAGGTGCGGCGGCTGGTTCTCTTCGTGGTTGGTGTTGCTGATGAACACCGAACTCAGCCGGTCGAAGGTCAGCGTGCCGTCGGGCTTGGGATAGCGGATCGGCGCCACCTGGCCGGCCGCGTGCAGGCGCACGTTGTCCGGCTCCTTGCGGTGGACCGTCCACGGCGGGCTCTTGATGCCGAGCCGGGGCAGCAGCCAATGCTCGACGCCGGTCATCAGCGCGCCGACCGTGTTGCCCTGCTTGAACCACTGCTTGAAGTTGCGGCTGGCGTTGAGCTCCGCGTGCAGCCAGCTGCGCTCGAACGCGGCCGGGTAGGCGTCGAGCTCGTCGCCGGCGCGGCCGGCCTGCAGCGCCTCGACGATCGCCTCGGCACACATCAT
>JAKOWB010000310.1 GCA_029781795.1 Pseudomonadota bacterium
TTTCGACTCGTGGGGAGCGGCGGCTATGCAGGGCTGGCACACACCGTACCTGGGCCTGCGGGAGTTGCCGCGCGAGATCTCCGCGTTCGAACTGCAGGCCTTCTTCACCTTCAGCCGAGCCGAGCGCGAACTGATCGAGCGGCGCCGGGGCGAGCACCACAAGCTGGGCCTGGCGCTGCACATCGGCTTCGTGCGCATGAGCGGTCGGCCGTTGAACAGCGTTCGGGCCGTGCCGGCGGCCTTGCTGCGTCACCTGGGCCAGACGCTGGATATCGAGACGCCTGACCTGGCATCGCTGCGCGCGCTGTACACCCGGGGCCGCACCCTGTTCGATCACCAGCAGCAGGCTTGCGAGGTCTTGGGCTTTGCCTGGATGAGCGAACATCAGCGGCGTGCACTGGTGCGCATCCTGCGCGACGAGGTTGCGCACACCGCCGACCGCGAGCGGCTGCTGGTGCGAGCCCGGCATTGGCTGTACGAGCACCGGCTGATCATCGTGCACGAGCGCGCCATCCGTACGCTCGTGGCGGCCGCGCTGGCCGAACTCGAAGCCGCCACCGCCGCTTCCATCCAAGCCGCGGCGCCTGCATCTACCCTGAAGCAATGGGCGACGGCGGTGGCCGCCAGCCGTCCCGACGGTCAGCACTGCCAGAGCTGGTTGTGGAGCGCACCGGCCAAGCACTCCACGCGCCAGATCGCCGAAGTGCTCGAGCGCATCACCTTCCTCAACGACCTTGGCCTGGATCGGCACCTGGGCGAGCTCAACGACACCCTCGTGCGCCGCTACGCCCGGCGCATGGCCACGCGGCCTCCCTCGATCAGCGCGCGCATCAAGGAGCCGGCGCGTACCGTCGAGATGGCCTGCTTCCTGCGCTACTGCCTGCTGACGGCCACCGACCAGTTCATCCTCATGTTCCAGCGCCGCGTCGCCGATCTCTGGCGCCAATGTGCCGACGATGCGGTTGCACCCATCGACTGGTCGCGGCGGTACCAGTTGCTGCTGCAGGAGTTGGCCGAGCTGGCCCAGGAGGAAGCCGGCACGGCCGAGCTGCGCATGCGGCTGCTCGAACTGGTCGCAGCCCGGCGCGCGCAGAAGGCGCCGAGCCGGGCTTCGGGCATCCGTCGGCAATTGATCGCCTCCATCGCCCCGGTGCGCTCGCTGCTGGTGGCTGCCGGCACCCTGTCGTGGACGGCCACGGGTGAGCACCCGGCGCTGCAGGCGCTGGACATCCTGCGCATGCAGTACGCAGCCGGGGACAAGACCTTGCCGGTCGAGGTCACCGCCGCTCGCTTGGGCGCGGCATGGCGCCAGGACATCGCCGACGCCGACCGCGAGCGAGCGTTCCGAGCGCTGGAGGTGGCCACCCTGTTCGCGCTGCGCCGGGGATTGCGCAACGGCTCGATCTGGATCGAACACTCCCTGAGCTTCCGAGGCCGCGAGCGGCTGTTCATCCCGCAGGAGCGGTGGGCAGCCGAGGCACGGCGCCACTACGCCAGGCTGCAGTTGCCGGCCAAGGCCGCGCCCTTCCTCGCACCGCTGTTGGAGCGCGTGCGCGCCGGCGTCGACGCGGTGGCCACGGCGGTGCGGGCGGGCGCGCTGCGTGTTGACGACGAACTGCATCTGGCGCCGCTGGCGGCCGAAGACGAGGACCCCGAAGTCAGCAGGTTGCGCAGCCGGCTCGATCAGCGCATCGGCGAGGTGCAGCTGCCCGAGGTCATCCTGGCGGTGGACGCCCACGTGCGCTTCAGCTGGATCATGCTGGGTCGCGAGCCGCGGTCGGGCCAGGAACTGTTGATGGTCTACGCCGGCATCCTGGCCCATGGCACCAGCCTGACGGCGGCCGAGTGCGCACGCATGATCCCGCAGCTGTCGGCTACCAGCATCCGCCAGGCCATGCGCTGGGCCGGCGACGAGCGCCGGCTGGCCCTGGCCTGCCAGGCGGTGCTGGAATACATGCAACGCCAACCGATCGCCGCCACCTGGGGCCGCGCCGATCTGGCCTCGTCGGACATGATGAGCCTGGAGACCAGCCGCCGCGTCTGGCAGGCGCGGCAGGACCCCAGGCGGCAGACGGCCTCCATCGGCATCTACAGCCACGTCAAGGACCGCTGGGGCATCTTCCACGCCCAGCCGATCGTGCTCAACGAGCGCCAGGCGGGTGCGGCCATCGAGGGTGTCGTGCGGCAGGAGAAGGTCGAGACGACGCAACTGGCGGTGGACACCCACGGCTACACCGACTTCGCCATGGGCCTGGCTCGGCTGCTGGGCTTCGATCTGTGTCCCAGGCTCCGGGAGCTCAAGCAGCGCCACCTGTTCGTGCCGCGCGGCGTGAAGGTGCCAGGAGAGATCGCTGCCGTGTGCGAGGCCACCATCGATACGGCGCTGATCGAAGAACACTGGGACAGTCTGGTGCACCTGGCCGCATCGGTGTCGAGCGGGCACGCCAGCGCGGTGACGGCACTGGCCCGGTTCGGTTCGGCCGCCCGAGGTGACCCGATCTACGACGCCGGGGTGCAACTGGGCAAGCTGCTGCGCACGGCGTTCCTGGCCGACTACTTCGTCAACGAGGCCTTCCGCCGCGAGCTGCGCCGCGTGCTCAACCGCGGCGAGGCGGTCAATGCATTGAAGCGGGCGATCTACACCGGCCGCGTCGGGCCAGCACAGGCCAGGCGGGCCGACGAGATGCAGGCGGTGGCCGACGCGCTGAGCCTCTTGGCCAACATCGTGATGGCGTGGAACACCCGACAGATGCAGTCCGTGCTGGACCGCTGGGCCAACCGCCGCCAGGTGGTGCCGCCAGAGCTCATCGGGCGGGTGGCGCCGACGCGCCTGGAAGGGATCAACCTGCGCGGGGTCTTCCGCTTCCCGCTGGAGCGCTACGCGGGCCAGATCCTGCCGTCACAAACCGCGGCGAAAACAAGCGCCGCCGGCTGAGATTGACCCCACAAACAGGCGCTCAACGGCCGATTGGAGGACCAACAGAAACTCATTGCCTGACAAGCACTTGCGTGAGGTCGCAGAGCGAACCCCGCGCCAGTGCTCGCTCTGCGGGCGGGCGTGAACCGTCACTTCTTGCACTGAAATCAAACGGACCCCAAGCAGGACGCCAAGGACTTTGGCTGGCGTCAGATGGCCCGCGAACGCGAAAAGCGCGCCACGCTGGAGCCGCTGCACCGGATCGCCAAGGCGCTGCTGCCCAAGCTCGGCGTCTCGCAGCAGAATCTGCTGTACTACGCCAGCCTGGCGAACTTCTACACCGTCCACGATCTACGCAACCTGAAGGCCGATCAGACCTA
>JAKOWB010000323.1 GCA_029781795.1 Pseudomonadota bacterium
GAGGTCGTGCGAGATGAAGATGTAGCTGACCTGCCGCCGGGCCTGCAGCTCGACGAAGAGATTGAGGATGGCCGACTGCACCGAGACGTCGAGCGCCGAGGTCGGCTCGTCGCAGACCACCAGCTCCGGCTCGCCGGCGAAGGCGCGGGCGATGGCGACGCGCTGCTTCAGCCCGCCGGAGAGCTGCCGCGGCTTCGCCCCCAGCGTGCGGTCGGGCAGGCGCACGGCGCGCGTCACCTCGAGCAGGCGCTGGTCGCGCGTCCGCCCGGTGAGGCCCGCCAGCTTGCCGATGGCGCGGCCGATGATGCGGCGCACGGCATGGGCGCGGTTCAGCGCCGAGTCCGGGTTCTGGAAGACGATCTGCAGCGCCTTGCCCTCGGCCGGGCTGCGCTGGTCGAGCAGGCCGGGCAACGGACGCCCACGCAGCTTCATGCTGTCCGGCTGGTCCGGCGCCACCAGGCCCAGCAGCAGGCGGGCGAAGGTGGTCTTGCCGCTGCCCGACTCACCGACCAGGCCCAGGGTCTCGCCGGCGCGCAGGCTCAGCGAGACGTCGTGCACGGCCTTCAGGCTGTGGCCCTTGAGGTGGAAGGTCTTGGACAGGTGCTCGACCGCGAGCAGCGGCGCTGCCTCGGCCGTGGCCACGGCCGCGGCCGGCAGGGCCGGCTCGCTGCGCGGCAGGTTCGGTGCCTCCTGCCAGAAGTGGCAGCGGCTGCGGCGGCCCTCGCCCAGGTCGAAGGCCGGCGGCGGCGTGGTGCGGCAGATCTCCTGGGCCAGGCCGCAACGCTCGGCGAAGACGCAGCCCTGGATGCTCTGGTCGGGCAGGGGAAGGAATCCAGGGATGGTGTCGAGCGGCCCCTGGTCCTTGCGCCGTCCACGCTGCGGCAGGCAGCGCAGCAGCCCGACGGTATAGGGATGGCGCGGCGCGGCGAAGAGCTCCGTCGCCGAGCCCTCCTCGACCAGGGTTCCGGCATAGAGCACGCCGACCCGCTCGCAGAGCGTGGCGATGACGCCAAGGTTGTGGCTGATGCAGAGGATCGCGGTGTTGAACTCGGCCCGCAGCTGGCGCACGAGGTCCAGCACCTCTGCCTCGACCGTGGCGTCGAGGCCGGTGGTCGGCTCGTCCAGGATCAGCAGTGCCGGGTTGATGGCCAGCGCCATGGCGATGCAGACGCGCTGCTGCATGCCGCCGGAGAGCTGGTGCGGATAGCGGTCGAGCACGCGCTGGGGATCGGCGATGCGCACGCGCCGCAGCATCTCGGCGGCGCGCTCCAGCGCGGCGCGGCGACCGATGCCCTGGGGCTCGTATACTTCGGCCATCTGGCGGCCGATCTTCAGCGAGGGATTCAGCGCCCGGCCCGGGTCCTGGTAGACCATCGAGACGGCGCTGGCGCGCAGTCGCCGCAGCTCGTCGCCGCCCAGTTGCGTCAGATCGCGCCCGGCGACGGCGATGCGCCCGCCGCTGATGCGGCCGTTGCGCGCCAGGTAGCCGACCGTGGCATAGGCGATGGTCGACTTGCCGCAGCCGGACTCGCCGACCAGGCCATAGGCCTCGCCCGGGCCGATGGCGAGCGAGACGCCGTGCACCACCCGCCGGTCGCCGCCGCGCACGCGGAAGGAGACCGAGAGGTCCTCGATCGCCAGGGCGGGCGGCGGCGCGTCAGTCATGCAGCGCCGCCTGCATGGCGTCGGCCACCAGGTTCACCGCCACGACCAGCGAGGCGATGGCCAGGCTGTCGAACAGCACGGTCCACCAGTAGCCGCCGCCCAGCAGGCCGTAGTTGGTGGAGATCGAAAGGCCCCAGTCGGGCGAGGGCGGCTGGATGCCGAAGCCGATGAAGCTGAGCGTGGCGACGGCGAAGATCGCGTAGCCCAGGCGGATGGTGGATTCCACCAGGATCGGCGCGATGACGTTGGGCAGGATCTCGACGAACATGACGTAGAGGCCGCTCTCGCGCCTGAGTTCGGCGGCCGAGACGTATTCCACCTCGCGCTCGGCCAGCACCGCGGCGCGCACGGTCTTGGCGATGATCGGCGAGAAGGTGAAGCCGATCACCAGCACGACCGTCAGTGTCGAGGTGCCGAGGGCGACCAGCGCCAGCAGTGCGATGACGATGGTCGGCAGCGCCAGCACGGCGTCGATCAGGCGGCTCAGGATCTCGTCGATCCAACCGCGATAGTAGCCCATGACGAGGCCCAGCGCGGCGCCGGCGACGGTGCTGATGAGGGTGGCCAGCGGCGCCACGGTCAGGATGTCGCGCGAGCCGACGATGACCCGCGAGAAGACGTCGCGGCCGAGCTGATCGGTGCCGAACCAGTGCTCCGCCGAGGGCGGCAGCAGGGAGTTCAGCATGTCGTCGGCATAGGGATCGAGCGGCACGATCTGCTCGCCGAAGATGGCGCAGAAGACCCAGAAGCAGATGATCGTGGCGCCGACGATGAAGGTGGGCGAGCGCAGCAGGACACGCAGGCGCTCGCGGCGCTCACGCGCGGCCGCACCGCCGTCGTCGGCGGCGAGGGGCAGGGGCGTATCGCTCATTGGCCGGCTCCCAGGCGGATGCGCGGGTTGAGCCAGGCGTAGAGCATGTCGGCCAGCAGGCTGGCCAGGGTGAAGACCGCCCCGACCACCAGCACGGCGGCCTGCAGCATGGGGAAGTCCTTCTTCTGCGCGGCCGTGTAGATCAGGCTGCCGATGCCGCGGTAGTGGAACAGCACCTCGATCGCCACCAGCCCGCCCAGCAGGTAGACGGTCTGCGTCGCGATGACCGAGATGGTCGGCAGCAGGGCATTGCGCAGCGCGTGGCGGCGGATCGCGACGGAGCGCTTGAGGCCCTTCAGCATGGCGGTGCGCATGTAGTCGCTGTCCAGCGCCTCCACCATGCCGGCGCGGGTCATGCGGGCAATGTAGCCGAAGAGCACCAGCACCAGCGGAATGGCCGGCAGGATCAGGTGCTTGATCTGCACCAGCAGCCCGGCGTCCGCCGGCCAGGAAGCGGAGAGCGGCAGCCACTTCAGCCAGACGCCGAAAATCAGGATTAGCACGATGCCGCTGATGAACTCCGGCACCACGGCGGCGGAGAGGCCGCCGACCGTGATGATGCGGTCGAGCGGGCGGCCGACGAAGAGCGCCGCCAGCACGCCGCCCAGGATGCCGAGCGGCACGACGAGGATCAGCGCGATCAGGGCGAGGCGCAGCGAGTTGGCGAGCGCGTCCCAGACGAAGGGCGCCACCGGCTGGCGCATAGCGAAGGAATCGCCCATGTCGCCGCCGACGAAGCCACCGAGCCAGTCGGCGTACTGCGTGAGCAGCGGGCGGTCGGTGCCGAGCTCGTGGTTCAGGGCGTCGACCGCTCGCTGGTCGGCGAAGGGGCCGAGCATGGCGCGCCCGACGTTGCCGGGAAGCACATGGCTGGCCAGGAAGACGATGACGCTGAGCAGCCAGAGGGTCAGCAGGAACAGCAGGAACCGTCGCGTTGCGACCTTGAGCAATGTCCCGCCCCTCGTCCGGCCTAGACGCGGGGCCCTCGTCCGCGCGCGGCGGGCGAGGGCCCCGGTACCCTGTCGAAAACGCTAGCCTAGAAGGTAGCCTGGTCCAAGCGGATCTGGCCCATCGCCGTGGCGACGATGCCCTGCAGGGCCGGCTTGGTCACCGTCAGGTAGTCGTAGAAGTAGGCGAAGAGGATCGGCGTCTCCTCCAGCAGCAGCTTCTGGATCTGGCTGGCCGACGCTCGTTGCGCGTCGAGGTCCAGGGCCGCGATGTAGCTGGCGACCAGCGTGTCATAGGTCTTGTTGTTGAAGTGCGCCGAGTTCCAGGTGCCGGTGCTGGTCAGCGGCGCCGAGAGGAAGACATTGGGCACGCCACGGTGGCCGTAGTCGGTGATGCCCATGGTGGAATCCAGCCAGGGCGACTTGCCGGGCACGGCATCGCCGTAATAGGTGCCCTGGTCGAGGACCTGCAGCGTGATCTTGCCGCCGATCGCCTTCACCGCGTTCTGGATCAGCTGCGCGTACTCCGGCAGTTCCAGGTAGTCCTCGGTGGTCAGCGTCACCTCGAAGCCGTCCTTCATGCCGGCGGCTTCCATCAGCTGCTTGGCCTCGGCGATGTTCTTCTCGCGCTGCGGCACGCCGGCGTCGGTCGAGGGATAGACGGCCGCGAAGGGGCTGTCGTTGCCGATCGCCGCCTTGCCCTTCATCAGACCCTGCACCAGCGCCGGCCGGTCGAGGCAGAGCGCGATGGCGCGGCGCACCCGCGGGTCCTTGAAGGGATCCATGTCGGTGCGCATGTGGACCTGCTGGTGCGCGGTCGAGGGGTTGGCCAGGATCTGCGCGTTCGGGTCGTTCAGCAGGGCGACGCTCTGCAGCACCGGCGCCTGCTGGATGATGTCCACCTCGCCACCCTGGAAGGCCAGGATCTGCGGCTGGATGTCGTTGTAGTAGGAGATCTCGATGCGGTCGGCGACCGCCTGGGGACCCCAGTAGCCGTCGAAGCGCGTGAACTTGGCTCCCACCTGCGGGGTGTAGCTCTCGTGCTTGTAGGGGCCGGTGGCGATCCAGTTCTTCTCGAACTCCGCGCCCTCCCTCGCCGGCAGGATCACGGCGTTGTAGTTGTCGGAGGAGAGGTAGTAGGGGAAGTTGCCGTTCGGCGCGTCGAGGTGGAACTCCACCGTGTAGTCGTCGACCTTGCGCGCCGCGCCGGCCGAGAGCACGCCGCTGAAAGCGGAGAGCGCGTTGGAGCCGTTGGCCGGATCGGCCAGGCGGTTGATCGAGGCGACGACGTCGTCCGCCGTCATGGTCGCGCCGTTGTGGAACTTCACGCCCTGGCGCAGCTTGAAGGTCCAGACCGTGCCGTCCTGGTTCGGGCTCCAGCTCAGCGCGAGCTGCGGTTCGAGCACCAGATCGGGCCGGTCGAAGCAGAGATACTCGGCGCACTGGCTGAGCGTGCTGATGCCGCCGCCGTCGGCGATCTTCACCGGGTCCATGGTGCCGGCAGGCACGGTCTGCGCCATGCGCAGCGTGCCGCCGGGAACGGCCGCGCGTGCCGGGCGCGGCATGGTCCCCATGCCGACCGTGCCGAGGACGCCGCCGAGGAAGGGCAGGGTGAGGCCCAGCACCGAGCCATGCTTGAGGAAGCTCCGGCGGTCGACGCGACCAGCCACCAGGCTGTCGATGAGGGCATTCTCCACCTGGCTGCGGCCACGCCGCAGCAGGTCCAGACGCTTGAAGTCGATCTTCATGGTTCTTGTCTCCCTTTGGTTCGTTTTGCCGCCCGATACCGCATCAGAGAGCTTGTCCCGGAAGCCTACACCTCAAAGCGTCCAGGTGTCTAGACACAAGTGTCTAGACTTGCCTCTGTCCTCTCGCCGCGCCGCCCTTCAGGCGACCCGGCCGTAGAATCCCATCTGTTCCTCGGCCGAGAAGCGCACGCTGGGCCGGTCATAGTAGGAGAAGATTGCCACGACCCGTGCACGTGGACCCTGCGGCGGGCTGACCCGGTGCAGCGTGTTCTTGCCCAGGAAGACATTGAGCGTGCCGGGCGCCAGGGGGAGCACGCGGACCTGCGGATCCTCGCCCGCGAGCACCCGGGCAACGCCCTCGTAGTTCGGCTCGTCGGCACTGCGCAGGTTGTAGCGGTACTCCAGCTCGCCGCCGACCTCGGGCGACTGGATCAGCAGCGTGGTGGTGAAGTGCGACCGGTCGAAGTGCCAGTTCAGGCCCTCGCCGGCGCGGTACCCCATCACGTTGATGCGGGCCAGCGGGTCCTCCATCGGATAGAGCCGGGGCATGTCCAGGACCCGGGCGATGAAGGCCTGCAGCGGCGCCCACTCGTAGACCCGCGTGACAATGGAATCCGTTACCAGGTCGGCACAGAGCGTCTGGTGCTGCGTCTCCACCATGCGCAAGGCGGGATGGTCGTCCGGCAGCCCCGGCACCTGCTTCAGGAAATAGACGTTGTGCGCCCGCTTGTGGATGTGCGCCTGGGCGAAGCGGGGCACGAGCATTTGCGCGCAGGCCTCGATCGCCTCGGGCCTGACAAGGCGATGCAGGCTGAAGAGGCCCTGCTCGGCCAGGTCCTGCCGGCAACGCTCGACCAGCGCCGCGCAGGCCGGGTCGCCCGGCCGGTCGAGCGGATAGCGCTCCAGGTCCAGGATGTCCTTCATGCGGCGGCTCCCAGGTTGCGCAGCGCCTTGCCCAGGCGCTGGCTGAGGTAGCGATAGAAGTCGAGCGTCGGCCCCTCGTAGTCGGCCGGCGCCAGCGGGCCGGGCGTGAAGCTGGGCGAGCGCAGGCCGCGCATCAGGCCGACCAGCACCTCCTTGTCCTCGGCCATGGTGCGGCGATAGAGCTCGGTCGCCCAGGCGACGCGCTCGTCCGGCCAGTCGGGGCCGAAGAAGATCAGCCCCATCTTGAGGCGCACCGAGTCCGGCCCCTCGGGCTGGATGCAGGTGAAGGAGCTGTAGTCGCCGGCGCAGCCGATCACCAGACCGGGGGGCACGGCGGCCATGACGCAGCGGTCGGCCTCCTCGCCGGTCAGGTCCGGATGGCCCTTGGTCGAACGCGGCAGGTCGGGCGAGAAGCCGGCGTAGTAGCCGAAGTAGCCGTCGCCCGGCTGGTAGTGGGCGCAGAGCCTCGTCGGGTTGACCGGGTGCAGCGTCTCGCGATGCAGCGGCGAGAGGTGGTAGCCCTCCATGAAGTTCTCGATGAAGCACTTCCAGTTGATCGGCCAGGACTCGCTTTCGAGGTGGCGCAACTGCTGCTGCTCGAGGTGGTAGGGGCGGACCAGTGCCTCCAGTCCGGCAAGCTGCGCGGCCAGCGGCGCGGGCGCTGCGGCCAGCGAGACGAAGACGAAGCCCTGCCAGGTCTCGCAGGCGAAGCTCGGCAGGCGGCAGTCCTCGCGCGCGAAGTCCGGGCGCTTGCCGAGCAGCGGCGCGCCGACCAGGTGGCCGGCGCCGTCATAGGTCCAGGCATGGTAGGGACAGACGAAGGACTTGCGCCGGCCGCTGCCCTCGGCCAGCAGCGCGCCGCGGTGACGGCAGACGTTGGACAGGCAGCGCAGCACGCCGTCCTGGCCGCGCGTGACCAGCAGCGGCTCGTCGCCGACCTGGGCGGTCAGGAAGTCGCCCGGTGCAGCCAGCTCCTGCTCGCGCCCGACGCAGATCCACTCCTGACCGAAGAGCTGGCGACGCTCGACCGCGGCCAGGGCCGGGTCGGTGTAGAAGGCCGCCGGCATGCCCCAGGCCTGGTCGTAGGGGCGCTGGCTCACCTGCTCGAGCGTCCGCACCAGGGCCTCGACGCGATCGTTCGGCTGACTGACTTGTGTGGGCACGCGACATCTCCAGCCGTGGCCCTTGCTGGCCACGCAGCATCAGACTATCGGCGGGCTTCGCGGCCCCGCAGGCGAGAAATACTGGCAAGAATTTAGAAATTCTAAAATAACGGGCGGAGCGCGGTATGCGGCCCTATGCGGGCCGGCGCGCCGCAGGCTAGCATCGCAGGCAATGCACTCCCACGGCGAGACTGCCCAAGTCAGGGCGCAGCTTTTCAGGCCGGCCGATCGGCGCTCGCCATGCCGCCGAACCAGAGGCACGCGCCCGCTGTGAGCGACCGGGGCGTGGTGCGTTTCGTCATCCTGGCGCAGGCCCGCAGCGGCTCGGGCTGGCTGGCCGACCTGCTGCGCTCCCACCCTGCCTGCTATTGCTACGACGAGCTGTTCAATCGCCAGTACATCAATGGCGGCATTCGTCTGGCACAGTTCAAGGGCCTGACTGTCGCCGAGCGCGATGTCGACCCCATCGGCTTCCTGGAACGCGCGCTGTCGGCACCGCCGCGGACCGGCGTGACCCATGTGGGGTTCAAGCACCTCCCGCTGTTCGATGATCGCGTCACGCGGCACGTCGTCGAGGACCCGCACTACCCGGTGATTCTGCTCACGCGCCGTGACCGCTTGGCGCAGTACGCCTCGATGCGGATCGCCCAGGAATCCGACATCTGGGGCCGTTTCGTGCAGCAGGGACCGCGGATCGAGCAGCGCAAGGTGCGCTTCGATACGCGCGACTTCCTGGATTTCTGCCGCGCGACCGAGGCGGGCTTCGCCGCCGAGCGCGAACAACTGCGTCGGCGCGGCCGCGCCCTCCTGGAGGTGACCTACGAGGAGCTGCAGTCGGCCGCCGGGCTGCAGCGCGTGCTGGCCTTCCTCGGCCTGCAGGCAGGCGCGGATCTGGTCAGCAGCCACGTCAAGGAGAACAGCCCCAGGGTGGCCGACCGCTTCAGCAATCCGTGGCGGGCCCTGCTGATTGGCGGCCTGTCGCGGCACGGCGCCACCCGCAAGCTGCTGCGCATCCTGCGGGGGATTCGCCCGCTTCGCCGCCTGACCGGTTGAGCGCGCCGGCTGGTCGCCCGCCCGCTACCCGCCACGTCGCGTCCAGAGCGATTCGACCGAGGCGATCTGCTCCTGCCAGACCAGGGCCGGGACGAGCTGTGTCTGGTTCTTGGTGCGCATCGAGATGAACAGCAGCAGCAGGGCCAGGATGACGATCTGGGTCAGGCCGATGGCGGCGAGCCCCAGGGCCAGCGAGGCCCATCCGGGCAGGTCGAGCTGACCGGTCACCTTGACGATCACGATGGTGATCATCAAGGCGATGAGCACGGCGGCGGCGGCGCCGAGGAAGACCAGGAGCCGCAGCAGCACCCGGTCAAGATCGACGGCGATGGCGCCGAGCCCGTGCTGCAGGTGGCCAACGAAGCCGAAGTGGGTCTTGCCCATCAGCCGCGCGCCGCGGTCGGTGGGCACCCTGGTCAGCGGCACCCGTGCACGCAGCAGGGTACCGGGGTAGCTGCTCAGCAGCTCCGGCATGCGAACCAGGCCCTGCAGCTGGGCCCAGGAGCAGACGCCGAAGATGCCGAAGGAGAAGTGCCGTCCGGTGAAGAGCCAGAAGAGGCGCTTGAAGATGAGATAGCCGAGCTTGAAGACCCAGCCCTCCTGCCGCCGCCGGCGGTGGGCGACGACCAGGCGGGTCGGATCCTCGCGGAAGGCGCGCAGCAGGCCGGGCACGTCGGCCGGCCGGTCCTCGCCGTCCCCGTCCATCAGCAGCACGGCCTCGCAGGGGCGACGCGCGGCGATGTGGGCCAGGCCGACCGCCACGGCGAAATGCAGGCCACGATTGACGTAGAGACTGGCGACTTCGAGGCTGTCGACCTGGGTCAGGCTCTCGGCCAGCGTGGCATCCCAGCGCCGGATCTCGGACGAGCCGTCGTTGACCAGCGTGACGTCGAAGCGCTCGCCGCTGCGTTGCGCCACGTCGTTCAGGTCGCGCAAGACCAGTTCGACCGTCTGCCAGTCGTTGTAGACCGGAATCAGCACGCGCAGCTGCGTCAAGGCCACCCTCTCCACTTGCGCTCCGGCCGGACCCCCGGGCGCCGCGCCGAGCCTGCCGGACATTGCCTGCTGGGCCGCGCGCCGTCCAGCCGGCACGGGCGGCCGGCCGCTTGCCTTGCCGCCGGGGCCGCGGGATAACCCGGCGGGGACGGAGGGCGGCATGCGCTGGTGGCAGGCGAGGGACGAGGCAAGCGGCGCGGCGCCTTGGTATGGCCGGCCGCGCAGCCTGCAGCTGCTGCTGCTGGCGCTGCTGGCCCTGCTGCTGTTCAACGCCGTGCTGTCGATCGGCTTCAAGGTCACCGACTTCGAGTGGCACTCCGAGAAGGGGCGCATCTTCCTCTTCACGCGGCCCTATCCCGACACGGTGATCACCTACCTGCTGCCCCGCATCATGTTGGACAGCATCGTCGCAACGCTCGACCCCATCCTGGCGCGCGCCCTCGTCTATCCGCTGGCGGTGCTGCTGCTGCTCTGGTCGGCGCGGGCCTGGATGCGGTGCGTCGCGGCGCCGGGCGATCCGCTGTGGCTGCGCTGGCTGCCGCTGCTCTCGGCGCTCTTCGTCCTGCACCCCTATCTGGCACGCGATCTCAACGACTGCGGACCGCAGATCGTCGTCCTGGGCTGCCTGACCGGCGCGTTCCTGGCGCTCTGCCGCGGACGGCCGCTGCTCGCCGGCCTGCTGGTCGCGACCGCCGTCGCCTGGAAGGTCACGCCGCTGCTGCTGGTCGGCTACCTGCTGCTGAAGCGCCAGTGGCTGGCCGCCCTGGCCACGCTTGTCTGGCTGCTGGCCTGGTTGGCAGCGCCGGCGCTCGTCCTGGGCTGGGACGCGACCCTCGCGGTCTACCGCGCCTGGCTGGAGCAGATGGGCTGGATGCTGAGCCAGTCCGACCCGACGGTGCTCGGCTTCGAACCGCCGCGCCACCAGAACCAGTCGCTGCGCATGCTGGTCGCGCGCTACACCATGACCTTCGGCCCGGAGCATCCGATCAACCGGGACGGCAGCATCGGCAGCCATTGGCTCTATGTCAGCTTCGCCGACCTGGCGCCGGCCACGGCCCAGCGGGTCTATCAGGCCGTACTGCTGGCGCTCGGTGCGGTCTTTGCCTGGCGGTTCCGGCGGCCCTGGAGCCGCCTCTCCCTCGAAGAGCGTGGGCGCGAGTGGTCGGCCGTCCTGCTGGTCATGACGCTGATCTCGCCGCTGGTCTGGCTGCACCACCTGGCTGTCGCCCTGCCGGCCGGCGTCTTCGTGGCGCGCGACCTCTTGGCCCAGGCGCGGCCGGCCCGCTGGCGCGTCTGGTCGGTGGCCTTCATCGGCGTCGTGCTGCTGCTGCTGCAGCGCGACGTGGTGCAGCGCGAACTCTCGCTCCAGGTGCTGTCCTACAAGTTCGACGCGATCGCCATGTGGCTGCTCGTCGCCCTGGTGCTGTTGCCGCCGCGACGTGACGCCGGGCGCTTTGCTCGATTGCCGGGCGCTGTATGACCGGGTAGGTTTGCGCCTCCCTGTCCCGCCCTGCCGGAGGTTCCATGCGCCGTACCCTGCTGCTCGCCGCCCTGCTGGTCGGTCTGGTCCAGCCGGCGGTCGCCGACACCCTGGACAAGATCAGGCAATCCGGGACGATCGTGCTGGGCATTCGCCAGGACGCCAAGCCTTTTTCCTTCATCGATGGGCAAGGGCAGGCGGCCGGCTATTCGGTGCAGGTCTGCCAGGCCGTGGTGCAGTCGCTCTCAAAGCAGCTCGCCATGCCGGAGCTGAAGACCGACTACAAGCTGGTCACCGCCGAGGACCGCTTCGCCCTGCTGCAGAGTGGCGAGGTGGATCTTGATTGCGGCGTGACCACCTACACGCTCGGCAGACTGGCCGATGTGGATTTCAGCCTGCTCATCTTCGCCACGGGCGTCGACCTCATGGTGCGCCGCGAGGCCAACATCGGCGGCCTCGCCGACCTGGCCGGCAAGACGATCGGCGTCCTGGCGGGCGCGACGGCCGAGGCGGACCTGAAGGAACTGCTGCAGGCAGGCGGCGTCACGGCGAACATCGTGACACTGCCAAGCTATACGGACATGCTTGCCAGCCTGGAGACAGACGAGGTGCAGGCGGTGTTCGGCGACCGGGCGCTGCTGCTGGAGGCGCGCAACCGGGCCCTGAACCCAGGGCATCTCGCAGTGCTGGCAGCCAAGTACAGCTATGAGCCCTATGCCCTGGCCCTGCGGCGTGGCGACAACGACTTCCGCCAGGCAGTGGACACGGCGCTGGCACGGCTGTACCGCACGGCGCAGATCGCCAAGATTCATGAGCTCTGGTTCGGTCCGCTCGAGGCGGATTCGGAAACCGCCATGCTCTACCGCCTGCTGGGGCTGCCGGACTGACCGGCGCTGGTTTGTGGGGAGGGGACAGCGTGCTGCCCTGTCGGTCGGTCTGGTCCGCGGCCTGCCTTGCCTTGCTGCTGTTGGCGTCGGCGCCGCGCGTCTTCGCCACGCCCGGGCAGCCGGCGCCGCTTGAGCTGTTCGACGCGGTCAACGCGGCGCGGGCCGCCAACCACCTGCCGCCGCTGCGTCTGGACGAGCGCCTCGACCAGCTGTCGCAGGACTACGCGGCCAGCATGGCGGATGGCGATTGCATGGCGCACGACTGCGGCGGCCAGGGCCGTGTCGGCGAGCGCGCGGCCCGCGCGGGGATCGCCTTCCGCCTGATCGGCGAGGCGCTGGCAGGTGGGCCGCCGGATGCGGGACGGGTCGTCGACCTCTGGATGGCGAGCGCCAGCCATCGCGCGATCCTGCTCAATCCCGATGTGACGACCGCGGGCGTCGGCCATGTGTTCCTCCCGGACGACAGCGGGACGGCCGACTATGGACACTACTGGGTCCTGACTGTCGGCCTGTCGGAATAGTTGATTTTCTCCTCCAGTAATCACGTCATTGAATGAAGCGGTCTCTTTGTGGTCTTTGCTCTGACTGGGGCGGGAACGAACAGCCGGCCGGCTTGACGGGAGTCCAAGGGTGCTAGGTGGGGAGACCTCGAAGCCGGGCGGCGAGCCGGATTCAAAGCCGGCCGGGGCCTGGACAGCGGACCTGCTGGCGAGGTTGCTCCGCCTTCGGCCCCGCCTGCGCCGGGTCGAAGAGTTGCTGCGCGCGTCAGGCTTTTTCGACGAGACCTTCTATCGCGCCAGCTACGAGCTGCCTGCCTGGGGCGAGGCGGCGCCGATCCTTCACTATCTGCTGCGAGGTGGGCGGCAGGCGATGGACCCCCATCCGCTTTTCTTCGGCGGCCGCTACACCGCCCGGCAAGTGGATGCGCAGGGGTTTCGGGCGCCGCTCCTTCATTTCCTGCTCTACGGCCGGCACTACGGGGGTGGCGTCACCCTGCCGGACGTCGAGCCGGCCGTCCTGGCCGGGCTCATCGGCAACGCCCGCGACGGCCTCGCTAGCCTGTTCCGTCGCCCTGTCGAGGAGATCGCCCAGATCGAAGCGCTGCGGCCCGCCTTCCTAAGGCGCTGGGCCGCCGGCCTTGCCGTGCCCGCGCAGGTCGGGGCTTTCGACAAGACGCTTGGGGAGATCGCGCTCGACAGCGAGCAGCTCGACCGGCGCAGTCAGGCCTCCGGTGCCGCCGTCATCGGGCAGATGGCGGCGGCGCTGCCGACGCCGGCGTCGGTCATCGAGCGCTGGATGCCCGAGGTGCGCGGCGCGCTGGCCCAGAACTGGCCGCAGGCGGCGTCACCGATCGGCGCCAACCCGCGCGAGGAGGGCGGTGCGCGCGCGACGCTTCTGCAGCTGCTCGCGAATGACCTGGAGAGCTTCCTTGCGGGCGACGAGCGGATCGTCCTGCCGCCGGCCGGGCAGCCCAGGGTGACGATCCTGCTGGTGCTGTTCAACCAGGCGGCGGCGACCTTGGGCTGCCTGAAGGCGCTGCTGGCCCAGGCCAATCCGCCCTCCTACGAGGTGGTGATCGTCGACAACGCGTCGAGCGACCGGACCGCAGCGCTGCTGGAGCGGATCGACGGCGCCAGGATCCTTCGCCATGACCAGAACCTGCATTTCATCGCCGGGGTGAATTCGGCGCTCGACTTGATCCGGGGCGAGCAGCTTCTGCTGCTGAACAACGACGCCTTCCTGGCGCCGGACGCGCTGAGGAACGCCAGCGACCTGCTCGCCGCCGATGACACCGTCGGCGCGGTTGGCGGCCGCCTGATCTTCTCCGACGGTTCGCTGCAGGAAGCCGGTTCCTATCTGCTGCCCGACGCCAGCTCGCGCGGCTATGGCCGCGGCTGGCCCAGCGGCGCGCCACAGGCCATGTTCCGCCGCGACGTCGACTATGTATCCGGCGCGCTGCTGATGATGCGCAGCGACTTCTTCAAGAGCCGCGGCGGCTTCGACCGGCGGTTCAAGAGCGCCTACTACGAGGACGTCGACCTCTGCGAGGCGATCTGGGCGGATGGCAAGCGAGTGGTCTTCGAGCCCAGCGTGGCGGCGATCCATCTCGAATCGACCTCCAGCCCGAACGTCGGCGCCGCCGTCGATCTGATGCATACCAACCGTGCCGTGCTCGCCGCCAAGTACGCGCCGCGTTTCCCCGGCCCGGCGGGAAAGGGCGATCCGCGCGTGCTGCGCTTCCGCGCCGATCGGATGGGCCAACGACTGCTCTTCATCGACGATCGCATCCCGCTGGCGCGCTATGGCTCCGGCTTCCCCCGGGCCCGCGCGATGCTGGAGGTCCTGCTCGAACTGGGGCAGAGCGTGACCTTCGTGCCGACGGCCTATCACGGCGAGCGCTGGGAGGAGGTCTGGGCCGAACTGCCGCGCGAGATCGAGGTTCTGCCTCATCTGGACGGACAGGCCGTCTGGCCGCTGCTGGGCCAGGCGATGCGGGACGGCGACACGGTGCTGATCTCGCGCCCGCAGAACCTGGAGCGGCACGCGCCGATGCTGCGCCTGGCACGCCACCAGGGCTGGCATAGCCGTGTCATCTACGACGCCGAGGCAATCTTCGCCCGGCGCGAGATCCTGCAGGCCAGGGTCGAGGGGCATCCCCTGCCGGGACCCGAGGCCGAGCGGCGGGCCTGGGATGAAGGGCGCCTGGCCGCCTGCGCGGACGCCCTGCTGGCTGTCAGCGCAGCCGAGGCGGAAGAGCTGCGGCGGTTGTCCGGGCGCCCCGCCTTCGTGCTGCCGCACACAATCGAGGCCGCGCCGGGTGCGACGGGATTCGATGCGCGCAACGGCGCGCTCTTCGTCGGCGCGACGCATGTTGTCGCCAGCCCGAACGGCGATGCCTTGCGCTGGATGGCGGAGCGGATCTGGCCCCGGATGGCGCCCTGGCTGCCACACCGGGGGTTGCGCGTGGCCGGCCACATGCCGCCAAGGCTGCGCAACGAGCTGCAGCAGCAGGGACTCGATTGCCTGGGCGTGGTGCAAGACCTGGCGCCAATCTATGACAGGGCGCGGATCTTCGTCGCGCCGACCCGCTTCGCCGCCGGCGTGCCGCTGAAGATCCTGGAGGCCGCCGCCGCCGGCCTGCCGGTCGTCGCCAGCCACCTGCTGGGCCAGCAGCTCGGCTGGCGCGACGGGCACGAGATCGTTCTGGCCGAGCCGGCCGATCCGCAGGGCTTCGCCAATGCCTGCCGTCGTCTCTATCAGGACGCCGCGCTGTGGCAGCGGATTCGCGACAACGCGCTGGCCAGGGTGGCCCGCGACTGCGACCGGACACGCTTCCGCGAGGCGCTCGAAAAGGCGCTTCAGAGGCCCTAAGAATGCCGTTGCGCTTTTTCGGCGGGGCGCTATAAAGGCGCCCTTCGCGACGCCTGGGCCCGATCGCCCGGCGCCTCCCGATGCGGCTGTGGCGGAATTGGTAGACGCGCAGCGTTGAGGGCGCTGTGGCCGAAAGGCCGTGCTGGTTCAAGTCCAGTCAGCCGCACCATTCGCCACGGCGAGTGAGCGGGCAGGGGCCAGGGGTGACGCGAAGGAAGACGGTGGGTGCCACGCGGCTGTGGCGGAATTGGTAGACGCGCAGGTTTCAGGTACCTGTGAAGCAATTCGTGGAGGTTCGAGTCCTCTCAGCCGCACCACCGGCTCAACACTCAAAAGCCCGGCCTCCGTGCCGGGCTTTGTGTTTCTGCCGGCATCACTCCAGCAGGAATCCCTCCTGGAAGGGATCGCCGGCCTCCAGCGTGAAGCGCGCCGTGCCGCTGTAGTGCGCCTCGCCCGCCACCTCGACCACGACGGCGGGATGCTGCCCGGCGCGGGTCTCGCGCAGTACGCGGCCGCCGAAGCGGCTGCCGGTCACGCTCTCGAAGCTGCGTTCCTGGCCAAGGCCGATCAACCTGCGGCGGTACTGCACCGCCAGGCGCGCGGTGACGCCCGAGCCGGTCGGGCTGCGGTCGACCTGGCGCCCGGCGAAGATGCAGGCATTGGCCGTCGGCTGGTCCGAGAAGGCATCGCGCCCGTCGGTCAGGATGGTGCCGTAGAGGAAGCCGAGGTCCGGTTCCTCGGGGTGCAGAATGGGGAGCTGCGCCTGCACCGCCTGGGTGATCTCCCAGCCGGCGTCGGCCAGCAGGCGCGCCGGCGTCGTGCGCACGTCGAGGCCGATGGTCTCCGCCGGCACCAGCGCGTAGAAGGCGCCGCCGAAGCCGATGTCCAGCGTCACCGGCCCCCAGGTCGGCGTCGTCACGGTCTTGTCCAGCGCCAGGGCGAAGGCCGGCACCGATTCGAAGCGCACGCGGCCGGGCCTGCCGTCCTTCACCGCGACATGCGCGATGACCGGGCCGCAGGGGCATTGGATGCGCACCGTGGTCTCGGGCTCCACCTTCGAGACCCGGCCCGTGTCGATGGCCCAGCGCGCCATTGCGATGGTGGCGTGGCCGCACATGGTGCTGTAGCCCTCGTTGTGGGTGAAGAGCACCGCCAGGTCCATGTCCGGCAGGTCGGGCTCCACCAGCAGCACGCCGTACATGTCGGGATGGCCGCGCGGCTCGCGCATCAGCAGGCGGCGCCACTGGTCCAGCCGCTCCTTGGCGTCGCGCCGCTTCTCCAGGATGGTGGCGCCGCGGATCGCCGGATAGCCGCCGACCACCAGGCGCACCGGCTCGCCGCCGGTGTGCATCTCCACGGTCTCGACCTCGAAGCGCTCCATGTCACTCCATCTCCCGCCCGACGGGCTTGACCCGGGTGGCAAGGTTTTCCTTTGCTGGGGGGGCCGGTCAAGCGGGGAGGGCAGGATGTTCGAAGGCTTCCGCGAAGGGCGTGCGACCACCTCGGGCGCCGAGATCTTCTATCGCGCTGGCGGAGCCGGCCCGCCGCTGCTGCTGCTGCACGGCTTCCCCCAGACGCATCTCATGTGGCACCGGGTGGCACCGGCGCTGGCCCGGCGCTTCACCGTGGTCTGCCCGGACCTGCGCGGCTATGGCGCCTCCGCCAAGCCGGAGGGCGGCGCCGACCACGCCGGCTATGCCAAGCGCGCCATGGCGCAGGACATGGCAGAACTCATGGCCGGGCTCGGCTTCGCCCGCTTCCAGGTGGTCGGGCATGATCGCGGCGCACGGGTGACGCACCGCCTCTGCCTCGACCATCCGGCGGCGGTGCAGCGCGCGGCCATCATCGACATCGCGCCGACCCTGACGATGTACGAAGAGACCGACCGCGCCTTCGCCACGGCCTATTACCACTGGTTCTTCCTGATCCAGCCGGCGCCGCTGCCCGAGCGTCTCATCGGCGCCGACAGCGACTGGTGGGTCGAGCGCACGCTGGGAAGCTGGGGCGGCGGCGGCTTCGACCCGGCGGCGGTCAGGGCCTACCAGGCGGCCTTCCGCGACCCCGCCTGCCTGCATGCCATGTGCGAGGACTACCGCGCCGCCGCCAGCATCGACCTGGAACACGACCGCGCCGACGCCGAGAAACGCATCGCCTGCCCGCTGCTGGTGCTCTGGGGCAGCCGCGGCGTGGTGGCGCGGACCTACGACGTGCTGGCCACCTGGCGCGCCAAGGCGCTGGATGTGCGCGGCCATGCCATCGAGGGCGGCCACTTCCTGCCGGAGGAAAACCCGGAGGCGACCCTGGCCGCGCTGGAACCCTTCCTGCAGGCCTAGCGGATTCGCGTCCTGCCGAAAGCCTGGCGGGGCAGGGAGACCACGCCCTTGCGCCGCTCGCCGCCGCTGGCCGGCAGCAGGCCCAGCACCACGGGGAACTCCAGTGCGCCGCCCTCGAAGGCCAGCAGCACCGTGTCGCCGGCCGCCGGCCCCGTAGCCTCGGCGCCGATAGGCCGCAGCACCACCGCCCAGGGCTCGACCCCCGCCGGCAGCAGCGCCGGCAGGCTGACCTTGACCCGCCCCAGGCCGCTCGGGTCCGCCTCCGCCCCCTGCGTCACCAGCGCGCGATAGACACCGAGGTAGGGCGAGGTCACTGGCTGGCTCCAAGAAGGGTGATAGGTCTGTGCGAGCAGCCTACAGCATCCGTCGCTGATGTCGCCGCTCGGCCTCTCCCTGTCATAGCGGCCAAGCGAAGCGCGAGCCGGGATCCATCGCGGGACCGTTGCCGTCGCATGGAACTTGGCGCCTGCGCGGGCTGCGGCATGGACCCCGGCTCTTCGGCCAGGGTGACAGGGACGGGAAAGTCACCGAATGCCTCCTCCCTGACCTCCCCCGCTGCGCGGGAGAGGGGTTTGGAGCGGGAAACGCCAGCACCCTTCCAGCCGTTGTCATCCTGGCCCCGGCTCTTGCTACAGTGCCGGCGCGAACAGGCAGGTGTCCCTTGGCGGAACTGAAGGAAGAGGCCCGCGAACGGCTTTACAAGACCATCGGCGGGCGGCGGCCGCCGAAGGCGGAGCCGCGCTCGCCCTTCTGGCAGCGCATCCGCACCTGGTTCATCGCCGGCATCCTGGTGATCGCGCCGCTCGGCATCACCGTCTGGCTGGCGCTCTGGTTCCTCGACTTCGTCGACGCCAGGGTCATGCCGCTGGTCCCGCCGGCCTGGAATCCCGAGACCTACATGCGCTTCTCGGTGCCGGGGCTCGGCGTGCTGCTGCTCTGCCTCTTCCTGCTGCTGGTCGGCAGCGTCACCGCCGGCATGGTCGGCCGCGCCATCCGGCGCGAGGGCGCCAAGCTGATGGCGCGCGTGCCGGTGCTGCGCTCGGTCTACAGCGCGACCGAGCAGATCTTCGAGACCGTGCTGACCCGGCAGAGCAACGCCTTCCGCGCCGTCGCCCTGGTGCAGTACCCGCGCTACGGCTCCTGGTCGATCGGCTTCGTCACCGGCACCACGCAGGGCGAGGTGCAGACGCTGATCGAGGCCAACGTCATCAGCGTCTTCGTGCCGACCACGCCCAATCCCACCACCGGCTACCTGCTGTTCCTGCCCGAGCACGAGGTGCACCTGCTGCCGATCACGGTGGAGCAGGGGCTGCGCCTGGTGATCTCCAGCGGCATCGTGCTGCCCGACCCGCCGCCGGCGGCGAACCCGACCGAGGCCAGCCAGCGCGCCGCCGCCGAGGCCTTCGTCGAGCGGCGCCTGGCCGAGATGCGCGAGGCGCCGCCGCCCAAGGCCGCGCCGCGCACCACGCTGCTCGGCCGCCTGCGCACCTATTTCGTCACCGGCATCCTGGTGACCGCGCCGATCTTCATCACCGGCTGGCTCGCTTGGCAGATCTTCCAGTTCTTCGACCAGAGCGTGAAGCCGCTGGTCCCGGACTCCTGGAACCCGGAAAGCTACCTGCCCTTCAGCCTGCCGGGACTCGGCATCCTGGTCCTGCTGATCCTGCTGCTGGCGATCGGCGCCTTCGTCACCGGCTACGCGGGCAAGCTGGCGGTGGCGACCGGCGAGCGGCTGCTGGCCCGCGTGCCCATCGTGCGCGGCTTCTACAAGGCAATGAAGCAGGTCTTCGAGACGGTGCTCTCGCCGCAGTCCAACGCCTTCCGCGAGGCCGTGCTGATCGAGTACCCGCGCCCCAACGCCTTCACCATCGGCTTCGTCGCCGGCCAGGATTCCCAGGTCATCGAGAAGGCGGCGCAGCGCGAGCTGATCAACGTCTTCGTCGCCACCACCCCCAATCCCACCTCCGGCTTCCTGCTGCTGGTCCCGCCGGAGGAGGCCGTGGTGCTGCACATGACGGTGGAGGAGGCGCTGAAGATGGTGATCTCCGGCGGCCTCATCACCCCGCCCTTCAATCCCGCGCCGCCGGTCGTCACCGTGCCGCCGCACGACGCGCCACCGGCCCCGTGACCGGCACGTCCGTCCCATCGCTGGAGACCCCGCGCCTCAGGCTGCGCGCCCACCGCGCCGCCGACTTCGAGGCCTGCGCCGCGCTCTGGGGCGACCCCCGGGTGACGGCGCACATCACCGGCCGGCCGCAGACGCGCGAGGAGACCTGGGCGCGGCTGCTGCGCTATGCCGGGCACTGGGCCTGGCTCGGCTTCGGCTACTGGGCGGTGGAGGAGAAGGCCAGCGGCGCCTATGTCGGCGAAATCGGCTTCGCCGACTTCCGCCGCCAGATCGAGCCGCCGCTGGAGGGCCGCCCCGAGCTCGGCTGGGTCATCGCCCCGTCGGCGCAGGGCCGGGGCTACGCCACCGAGGCGCTGACCGCCGCCCTGGCCTGGGCCGACACCACGCTGCCGGCGGCCGAGACCTGCTGCATCGTCGCGCCGGAGAACGCCGCCTCGCTGCGGGTGGCAGCGAAACTCGGCTACCGCGAGACCGCCCGCACAACTTACAAGGGAGACTCGACCATCCTATTCACGCGTGCACGTCGTTCCGGATAGCCCAAGGTCACCTGCAAATGGCCAGGGAATGATGGCCTTTGCTTCACCGTTATCGAGCGCTTTGTATCGAAAACAAGGACAATTAAACGCGTCCGGCTTGCTCTGGCGATTTGGCGTGGCAAATCCAATGACTCTTTTCAGCATGGCCTGGTGAAACTTGGCCCTAAGGTTACCGCTTTACTGGAAGTCCTGACTTTATGTAGGGTAACCGACCGCGAGATCGGAGTTTCTCCGAATGGTCGATGAGCATTTGAACAATTCGCTCAATGCCATGATGGATGCGATCGCGGATCCAAGTATCTGGCCCGACGCCTTGCAGGCCTTGGCCCAGGCGCTTGGCGCACGAGGCGCCGTAATAATACCTAAGGCACTGCACTTTCCAAAACCGAGCCAGCAGGCGCCGCTTGGTCTAATAACATCTACAGAAGTGGTCGAGCCCACCCAAAGATATGCAATCGAAGGCTGGTATTGCCACGACTACCGCTCCGGGTTTTGGCCAGGGTGGAAGGCTGGCGACGTTATCCTTGAGCAGGACATTAGCAGCGCTGAGACGCGCCGCCATCACCCATTCTATCAGGACTTCCTAAGCAAATTTGATCTGCTTTGGTGGGCCGGCCTCATTCTGGGCGCTGAGGGGCACCTCTATGCGTTTGCGCTCCAGCGGGACTCGCACCTCGGTCCCTATGAGGAAAGGGATCGGCAACGGCTTGGTTCGATCCGCAAGCATCTTGAAGCGACCCTGTCGCTGGCCGGAAGGCTAGTACGGCGGCAGGCCGGCGGGCATCTTGATCTACTCGACACACTGGGCCATCCAGCCTTGCTCGTGGACTGGCGTGGTCAAATCGTTCAATTCAATACCCGGGCGAAAGCGTTAATCGATGATGCTTTTCAGCTACTCGGCGGTCGCCTCGTCGCGAGGCACGGGCCAAGCGATGTTCAACTCCAGAAACTGATCACTGCCAGCACAGAGTTTGCGCCCTTCGCCACGCTTGACGTGCATTCTCCGATTGCGGTCAAACGTGAGGGGCGACGGCCATTGATAGTGGAATCGATACCACTACGAGGCGCGTGCTGCGACCTGTTCCTCGGGGCAGCCACTTTGCTGTTGCTGACCGATCTCGAGGCGCGGCCGGAGCCGAGTGCCAGTGTGTTAGGCCGTCTATTTGGGCTCACCGCGGCCGAGGCGCGCCTCGCCGCCCGGCTCGCCGCAGGTCACTCGCTCGCAGAGACCGCGGAAGCCTTCGGGATTTCGAGACATACAGCCCGCAACCAGCTCAAGGCCATTGCCGCCAAGACCGGCGTTCGCCGCCAGTCGGAGCTTGCGAGCCTGATGGTGAGGCTGGTGCACAGTCCCTGATGTTGTTCCCAACCGCAGATTGGACTCGCATTTAGCCCATTTGGGTCATGCGCCGCCCACTAGTGAAGTTACCTTATCTGTTCGTGTGGTTCCTGTTGGCAGGGCGCACTGGTTCTTTGCCGCACCTGCTTAGTGCTTGCTCCTAAGAGCACAAATCAAGACAGGAGGAGTTCAATGCACGCAAGTTCAACGAAGGCAAGGGTCTCGACGAAGTTTCGTGCGGTGCTTGCCGTGGGGGTATTGCTCACTACTGCGACAGTTGCTACGGGCTGCTCCGTCAGCGGCTATGCCGGAGGCAGAAGCGAGAGATTTATCCTGTATGAAAAAGGGTACAGCGCTGTCAATGAGTTAAATTACAATTCCAAAGAAAACAACAAGGCAATGGTTTGCGGATACGACGGTCATTACTCGCAGTGCTTCCTGGCTTCTGGATATGATTATGCATCCGAAGCGTCGAAGGCCGCGATGGCGGCTTGTAACCAAGCGCCAAGGGCCTATCGATGCTATGTTTTCGCAGTTAATGGGACCGTCTCGAATTGGGTGGAACAAGAGGCAGCGGACCGAAGGTCCGGTGCCGGCGACTCATCGGACTTTGTCGATCTACTTGACGCTGCGGCCGATTTGGCTGGCGGCTTGAGCAGTGCCTATGGCAGCGACGGAACGTCCAACTACAACGGAAATGGAGGTTCAAACAAGTGCCCGGACGGGTACTACAGGATGAGCCTTGGCTATGGCACTGAGTTTGTGTGCAGGCCTTATGGCAATGGGACGCCCGGCAATACGACCGGTGGTTACGGCCAAAGTGGAATAAGCGAATAGAACACAGATTTCCTTTGCCCACGAAAGGCTTACACCATCCGGAGGATAGAGATGCGTGTTCGTCTTGCGGTAGCATTAGCACTTGTCATACATGGAACCGGCAACGGCGTGTTTGCCCAATCCGCTGCGACCTGCGTCCAGTCTTTTCAGCAACGAAAGATGGAAATGGTGCGTTTCGCGCAGCAGTGCGACGTCAGCGCTGCTGAGTTGGGTTCCGTCGATGCCGGACACAACGCACTATCACCGCAAGAGTGCTCCTACCCGATTGGAGTTGTTAGTCAGCTGAGTGCTTTCAACGAGTGCGCGCGTGTCTATGTTTGTGCCATTCAGACTTACAACTGCGCCATTCGAAAGGTTGAAGGAGGCTGGGACTGTCAGACCGCAGCGGCGAGCTGCCTGGCAGAGTACCCAGTGCCGCAATGAAACATCGATCCCCATCGCTGATCACTTATCTGGTGATCTTGACTCTTGCTGCTTCGCAGAATGCGGCAGGAGGGGAACTCCAAGCGCGGCACCCATCGGACGCTAAGTACATCGATGCTTTGGCTCGGGTGTGCGAAGCCGTGGATACCGGACTAGAAATCGAGGAGCTTTGTGCCTGCGAATCCCCATACATTTGGCACCTTACGAAAGTCTTGTTTGGCGCTCGAGTATTCCCTCGAGTCATTGACTTCCTGAACGGTCATGCCTCCGGGACCCTTCCCCTCTGGCTCCCGATTGATCCCAGTGACGCAACCAATCCGGAAAATGCGGCGACCGCAGCGATAATGATCGCGCACACGTGGGGAAGTATTCCTCAAGATATAATCTTCACGAGAAGCGAGCCCGGGGCCCTAAGTGCAAGCCTATTTACTTTCACATGGATGGCGCCCGGGACAGTCGACGGTACAATTTAAAAAATGAACCGGAGATTTCTTAGAATTATGGTTAATCCGTTTTTGGATAGTATATTTTTACTAGAAAGAAATACAAGAATTAATGAATAAGAAATTTGATGCCTTGTTGATGGAGATGAGAAAAGGGGAGGAACTGAACATGAAGAGGACCTATCTGATCGGGCGGCTATATTTCTTGACAGTGGTCTTCTCTTCTCCGGCGGTTGCTGATTGCTATCCCAGTCAAGGGTGCTGGGGTGCCTTGGCGCAGGCGTTATGGAATGATTATAATGGCACCGCAAAGGTATCGGTCGGGGCGGCGATTAACCACGCTTCCGAGGGCGACGCACACTGGGCCGCAAGACGTCAGTGCGAAATTGGTAGCGAAGGCACTATTTGCACAGTCGTCGGTACGTTCAGTCATGGCGGATGTGGCTACATCACTTCTGGAGTCCGCACGGGCACTGGTGTTAGGTGGGCCACCGGAGCTACTGCCGCAGAAGCCTACAATCAATGTGTATCTGGTGGATACAACTGCGATTGGCCAATCGGTGGTTGCACTGCCGATTGACCTCGGCCTGTGCCGAGCTATGTGGGCGCGCGATGCGCTGGGTGCTGTTCCTTGGGGTTGATGCTGGAGCTCTTTTTAAGAAGAGGAACCAGAGACGGGTCATGCCGTTATGCATTGTCATTTCGTTGGCGACAATGCGGTCTTCGGACCGGCGACGGCCGCGAATGACGAACTGATCGCTGTCTGCGTCCGGTCCGCCCTGACGGCGACGTCGAGCGCTTGCGCTATGAACAGCATCTGCTGTGTAGCGCCCAAGTCCGACGCGCGCATTTATCGAAGGCGGCGCAGCGCGAGCTGATCAACGTCTTCGTCGCCACCACGCCTAATCCCACCTCCGGCTTCCTGCTGCTGGTCCCGCCGGAGGAGGCCGTGGTGCTGCACATGACGGTGGAGGAGGCGCTGAAGATGGTGATCTCCGGTGGCCTCATCACCCCGCCCTTCAACCCCGCGCCGCCGGTCGTCACCGTGCCGCCGCACGACGCGCCACCGGCCCCGTGACCGGCACGTCCGTCCCATCGCTGGAGACCCCGCGCCTCAGGCTGCGC
>JAKOWB010000349.1 GCA_029781795.1 Pseudomonadota bacterium
CCGCCGACCTGGCGCGCCGCTTCACCGCGGTCCGCCAGGCGCCGGCGCTGGCGGCCATGGCGCGCGGCGCGCGCCTGCTGCTGGGCGCGCCGCTGCCGGCCGACGATGCGGCTGGGACGGCGCTGCTGGATCGCGCGCTGCGGCTCTCGGCGCAGCCGCGCCGCGCGCTGCTGCGCGAGCGCCTCGGCGGCCCCTGGCTGCTGCTGCTGCGCTCGCTCGGCCACGCAGCGCTGCGCCGCCGGCTGCTGCGCCGCCTGGCCGATCCGCGCTGGTATGCCCGCCGCTGGCGCGTCCTGCGTCGCGGGCCGCTCTAGGCCGGGCCGGTCGGACCGGTAATTCCGGTGAATCCCGTCGGTCCGCTCTCGCCGGTCGCGCCGGTAGCACCGGTCGGTCCGCTCTCGCCGGTAGATCCTGTCGCACCGGTCGAGCCAGTCGCGCCGGTCGACCCGGTCGACCCTGTCGGGCCGGTCGGGCCGGTGGTTCCCGTCGGGCCGCTCTCGCCGGTCGCACCGGTCGGGCCGGTAGACCCTGTGGAGCCGGTCGCCCCTGTGGAGCCGGTCGCGCCCGTCGAGCCGGTCGCCCCTGTCGAGCCGGTCGCCCCTGTGGAGCCGGTCGCGCCTGTCGAGCCGGTCGCCCCTGTCGAGCCGGTCGCCCCGGTATCGCCTGTTGCCCCGGTCGCGCCGGTCGGTCCGGTGATGCCGCCCGAGGCGATGATGATGACGATGTCGTCGCCCTTGACCACACTCAGCGTCGCCAGCATGGCCGGCGGCGTGTAGGCGGCATAGATCCCCAGGGTCTTGAGAGCGCTGCGACGTCCCGGCCCGCCTTGGACGGCGTCCGCCCGGTTGTCCGGCGTCTGGCCTTCGTCGTTCTCGTCGCGCATGTCATCCCCCTGGCCGCCGGCGCCGGCCGCCGACGCCGATTTGCTTCCAGAACCTGCATCAATTCATATGCGAAGTCGAGGCCGGCGCGCCCGCGCGCGCGGGACTTAGCGCCGCGGCCGATCGAGATCCGGGCGCGGCCGCCGGCATTCGGGAATGCGCGCCAGCTCCGCCTCCAGCGCCAGGCCGATGCCGAGCAGCCGCGCCTCGTCCCAGCGCTTGCCGACGAGCTGGATGCCGAAAGGCATGCCCTTCTCGTCCAGGCCGCAGGGCAGCACCAGCACGGGATGGCCGGTCAGCGTGACCGCCGAGGCGAGCAGGAACCAGCTGGTATAGCTGGCCAGCGGCTGCCCGTTGATCTCGGTCGGGAAGAGCTGCGTCTTGGGGAAGGGCGAGACCGCGGCGGTCGGCGCGATCAGCAGGTCCACCTCCTCCATCCAGCCGAGGAAGCGGCGGAACAGCACGCTATGCGCCGCCTCGGCGGCGGCGACCTGCGGCGCGGTCAGCTTGAGGCCCAGTTCGGTATTGTTGATGACGTTGGGGCCGAGCAGCGCCCTGTGCTGATCGTAGTGCGCGCGGTAGGAAGCGACGAAGCCGGTGGCGCGCAGCACGTCGAAGATCGCCGCCGTGTCGGCCAGCGGCGGGTCGCGCCGCTCCAGCGAGCGGAAGAGGTGCTGGATGCGCCCGATGCGGTCGCGGAAGGTGCGGCGGATGCCGTCGTCCACCGGCGCGCAGCCCAGGTCCTCGGAGGCGACGACGCGCAGGCTCGCCGGGTCGACCGGGCGCGGCCGCGCCAGGCTCGCGGTCTCGCCCGGGCGCGACAGCGGGTCGGCCGGGTCGTGCGCCGCCAGCACCGAGAGATAGAGCGCGACGTCGGCGACGTTGCGCGCCATCGGTCCCTCGACCGACAGCGGCGAATAGCTGCGCGTGGTCTCGCGACAGGCGACGCGCCCCGGCGTCGGGCGGAAGCCGACCACGCCCGAGAAGCCGGCCGGCGTGCGCAGCGAGCCGCCGAGGTCCGAGCCGTTGCACAGCGGCAGCAGGTCGAGCGCCAGGGCCACCGCCGAGCCGCCGCTGGAGCCGGCGCAGGTCAGTTCCGGATCGAAGGGATTGCCGGTGGCGCCATAGACCTTGTTGGTGGTGTTGGCGCCGGCGCCGAACTCCGGCGTGTTGGTCTTGGCGACGATCAGGCCGCCCGCGGCGCGCTGGCGCGCCACCACGCTCTCGTCCTCGGCCGGCACGTAATCCTGGAAGATCAGCGAGCCGTGGGTGGTGCGCAGGCCCTTGGTCTCGTTCAGGTCCTTGATGCCGAGCGGCAGGCCGTGCAGCGGCCCCAGGTCGTCGCCGCGCAGCACCGCCTGCTCGGCCGCCCGGGCCTGCGCATCGGCGCCGGCCTCGTCGATCGCCACCACCGCGTTGACCCTGCCGTTCAAGCGGCCGATGCGCTCCCGGCAGGCGCGCCAGAGCTCGACGGGACTGATTTGCTTGGCGCCGATCAGGCGCCGCAGTTCGACGGCGGAGAATTCGCAGAGGTCGGTCATTGAGGGAGGACTCCAAAGCGGCGCGCCAGTTTTGCCCAGCCTTGCAGCCGCTGCAAAGCCGTAACGCTAGCCAGGCCCTGCTGCGACGCGATAGCTTCCCCCGCGCAATACGCATGCAAGGTTCGACCAGGGCTGTTCGGTTCGGGGAATGCGGCGGACACTTTCCAAGGCGACGATGGCACTGCTGCTGGCGCTGGCGCAGCCGCCCCTCGTGGCGGCGGCCGCGGACCAGCAGCCGCGGGCCGAGGTCACCGGCTACTGCCTGGGCGTGGTGATGAGCGCCGCCCAGGTCTTCGGCATGCGCCCGCCGCTCTTCATGACCCGGCCCGAGGCCAACCTGGTCACATCCATGCCCGACAAGCGCGCCCAGGCCCTGACCCTGGCCGGCTACGCCTGGCGCGGCGCCGGCGTCATCACCGACGAGGAACTGGCCGCCGCCCGCAAGGCCGGCTCCGCCAGCCTGATGCGCCTCTTGAACGAGGGCGGCTTCGGCGATCCCGACTACCGCGCCCTGCGGGATTCCTGTCGCACCCTGGGCGACGCGCTGCGCCAGACCGACCAGGCCGCGACCGACGCGGCCTACGAGGCCGCGGTCGCCCAGATGGAGCGGACGAAGGGCTAGCGGCGCACGCGGTCCCGCGGGCTGCGCTACCGGGCCTAGCGTTCGAGACGCGGCGTTCCGCGCCGCTCCTCAGGATGAGGCCGGCACAAGGGCGGACAAACCCTCTGGCCTTATCCTGAGGAGCCCTGCGCAGCAGGGCGTCTCGAAGGATGGGCCACGAGGCTGAATCGCATCGGGATCGAGCCTGTTCTGAAGGGCCGCCGGTCGGCGAACGTTCAGTTCACCACCGCGTAGCCCTGCGCCTTGGCGGCCGCTTCCATCGCCAGGATCGGTTCGTAGCTGGCCTCGGGCAGCACCGCGACACCGGTGAGCAGCAGGGCCTCGCGCGCCTCGGCCAGGGCGCGGTCGGCGAAGGTCTCGGTGAGGGCGAGGCGCAGGCGCTCGACCTCCTCGTCGCTGGCGGCGCCGCGGGTGATGTAGGGCAGGTTCGGCGCCGTCGCGGTGCGGCCGATGACGCGCAGCCCCGCCACGCTGTCCGGCCGCCAGCGCGCCAGCAGCGCGAAGGAGACGTTGTCCACCGCCGCGATGTCGGCGCGGTTCTCCAGCACCGCCGCCATCGAGCCGCCGTGCGAGCCGGTCTCCACCAGCCCGCCGAAGAAGCGCCCGTCGCGTGCCAGCGGCGCCACGGCATGGCGCAGCGTGTTGTAGCCCGACTGCGAATAGGTGCGGTTGAAGGCGGCACGCCGCCCGCGCAGGTCCGGCAGCGCCCTGGCCTTGTCGTCGTCGCGCACGATCAGCAGCGAGCAGTAGCGGTGGCCGACGCAGTGCGGCGCGCTGTAGGCCGGCGTCGCGACGTAGCGCACCTGCCCGGCCAGGAAGGAGACGAAGGGATAGCCGCAGGTCTGGGCGAAGAGCAGGTCGGGTTCGCTCCACTGCGCCTTGTAGTCCAGCTCGCGGTCCAGGCTGTAGGGCACCTCGAGGAAGCCGGCGCGCCTGAGGTTGATGAGCAGCTGCGCCGCCAGCGCGTCGGTCGCCCACTTCACCTCGGGCAGGTCGTACATCTGCAGCGCGACGCGCATGGGCGGTGCGGCCCCTATGCCACGGTCTTGGCGTCGGGCAGTTGGCCGGCGGTGCCGCGCTCGAACTGCGGCAAGCCGTCGGTCAGGGTGTAGTAGTCGCCCTTGTCCATCAGGAAGATGTGCGCCACCGACTTGACGCCGCTCGGCTGGTCCAGCGTGCCACAGGCGATGGCGGTGTAGTCCGCGTTCACCGGCCGCCAGAACAGGCTGGCGCCGCAGCACTGGCAGAAGCCGCGCTCGGCGTTCTCCGAGGAGCGGTACCACTTGAGGCCGCGCGATTCGACCAGGCGGAGGTCGTCGTTGCGCGCCGCCGAATAGGGCGCCGGCGCGCCGTGCGTGCGCTGGCACATGGAGCAGTGGCAGACCAGTGCGTCGCGCAGCTTGCCGCGCACCTCGTAGCGCACCGCGCCGCAGAGGCAGCCGCCGCCGTGACCCTGAGGCCGGTCCGCGCCCGGGTTCGTCTTCGCCGTCTGGCTCATCGCCTTCTCCCTTCGCCACCCGGCCGGGCCGCGCCCGCCCGCCGCGCCAGGCGCCGGCCGCCCGGCTCGTTGTCGCGGATCAGCTGCTCGATCAGGGCCGGTACCTCGGGCGGCTGCACGGCCGCCGCGCGGATCAGCTCGTCGAAGAGGCCGGCCAGCACGCGGATCTGCTCGGTGGAATTGAACACGAAGTACATGTTCCCGAAATAGACCGCCGCGCGCAACGGGCCGAACAGCGTGAAGGCGACCGAGTAGCGCTTGAGGCCGTCGAACAGGAACCAGCGCAGCCCGGGATAGAGCTCGGCGGTGAGGCGTGCCATCGCCTCCAGCTGGTCACGGCGCTGCGGCCAGGGCAGCTCGCGCCAGAGGCCGCGGCCCTCGGCGAAGGTGTGCAGGTCCTGCAGCGGACTGGCCATTTCCATGTCGCTGTCGGGCCGGCGGATCAGCGCCAGGCGCGCCAGGGCGGAATCGATCCGCGCCTCCGAGATCGGCGTGTTGAAGCGCGCGTACTCGTAGCGGATCAGCGCCTCGGTCTTCAGAAGATCGGGCAGCGTCGCCGGCACATAGCGGATGCGATAGCCGGCGGCCTCGGCGTGCCAGGCCAGCAGGCGCTCGTCGCCCGGCACGCCGCTGCCCTCGGCGATCTCCAGCGCGCGCGGCAGCAGCTCCGGCCCGCGGATGCCCGCCTGCGACAGGCCGAGCAGCCAGTCGACCGACACCTGCGCCGCCTCGGCGATGGCGACGATGGTTTCGGCCCGCGGCAGGCGGTCCTGCCCCTCGTCGAGCAGCTGCGACAAAGTGGAGCGGTCGAGGCCGACCTGGCGGGCGAAGGCGGCGCGGCTGCTGCCGCTGTCGGTCAGAACCTGCTGTAAACGCTCGCGGAAGCGGGCGACGGTCTCGCGGCGATCCATGTCTCAATCCTGTGCGATTTGTTGACAATTATCAACAATTGCCGATTTTGGTGACCAAAAGCCGCGAAATGTGACCAGACGCAGCTTGTCGGCGCAATCGTGATCACGATGAAATGATCTCAACAACAACAAGTCCTTGGGTGCCCCTTTCCATGCGCAAGGCGCGTACGCCGGATCGGATCGAATGGCCCACCGTGGCCCTGATCCTGGCAACCTACCTCTGCTTCGGCCTGCTGACCTGGTTCAATGCGGCGGTGCCCTGGTGGGCCTTCATCCCGCTGGGCGCCTACATCGCCGGCCTGCACGGCTCGATCCAGCACGAGGTGGTACACGGCCACCCGACGCCTTGGCGCTGGGTCAACGAGGCGCTGATCTTCCCCTGCCTCTGGCTCTGGCTGCCCTATCCCTATTACCGAGAGGCGCACCTCTGCCACCACGAGGACGACCACCTGACCTGCCCGCGGCTCGACCCTGAATCGAACTACGTCGAGCCCGAGGTCTGGGACCGCATGGCGGCGCCCGGGCGCGCGCTGCGCTGGATCCTCAATACCTTTGCCGGCCGGCTGCTGCTGGGGCCCTTCCGTTCCTGGTACTGGTCAGGCCGGAACCTGGTCAATGCGCTGCGTGGCGGCGATCGCCGGTGGCTCTTCGTCTGGGCGCGCCATGTCGTCGCCGTCGCCATCCCGCTGGCCTGGTCGCTCTGGATCTGCGGCCTGCCGCTGTGGCTCTACCTCGTCACCTTCATGTACGGCGGCAACATGCTGGCGCACATCCGCTCCTTCCTGGAGCACCAGGCCCGCCCCGGCGTCGGCGAGCGCACGGTGGCGATCGAGGCCGGCCCGGTCATGGGCCTGCTGTTCCTCTACAACAACCTGCACATCCTGCATCACGCCGAGCCCGGCACCGCCTGGTACCGGCTGCCCGGTCGCTGGCAGCAGCGCCGTGCCGAGCTGCTGGCCCGCAACGGCGACTACCGCTATGCCGGCTACTGGCAGGTCGCCTGGCACTACCTGGTCAAGCCGAAGGAGCCACCGCGCCATCCCGGCTGGACGCAAGGCGGCACCCTGCGGCCCCTGCGCAAGCAGGCGGCGCCGGCGGAACACGCGGCGTACTGACCCTCTCCCGCCGGGACAGGATTGGTGGGGGGCGGCATCCCCGCCCCGTGCGGCTAGTTGCTTGGCGCGCCGCCCTCTTCCTTGCGCCTGGCCACGAAGGCCGCGAGTTCCTCGGCCTGGGCCGGGTCGAGCGGCGGGGCCTGGTAGTCGGCCAGCACCTGCTTGAAGATCTTGTTGGCGCGCTGCGTCGCATCCTCGCCGCCGGCCAGCTGCCAGTTCTCGAAGTTGCGCCAGTCGCTGAGGATCGGCGCATAGAAGGCCGTCTCGTAGCGCTCCAGCGTGTGGCCGACGCCGAAGAAGTGGCCGCCGGGTCCGACCTCGCGGATCGCCTCGTGCGCCAGCTCGGCCTCGTCGATCTTCAGCGGCTGCAGGAACTCCGCCATGCCCTGCAGGATCTCGACGTCGACGATGAACTTCTCGAACGAGGCGACCAGGCCGCCCTCCATCCAGCCGGCGCCGTGCATCATCATGTTGCAGTGGCCCATGGTGGCGCCCCAGACCGACATCTCGCTCTCGTAGGCCGCCTGCGCGTCGACCGCGTTGGAGGCCGAGGCGTTGGACGAGCGGTAGGGTACGCCATAGCGCCGGGTGAGCTGCCCGCCGGCCAGCGCCGCGCGGGTGTATTCCGGCGTGCCGAAGGCCGGCGCGCCCGACTTCATGTCGACGTTCGAGGTGAAGCCGCCGTACATCACCGGGCTGCCGGGGTTCACCATCTGGGTGAAGGCGATGCCGGCCAGCGCCTCGGCGTTCTGCAGCGCCAGCGCGCCGGCCAGCGAGGCCGGGGCCATCGCGCCCGACAGCGTGAAGGGCGTGATGACCACGATCTGGTTCATCCGCGCCATCTCGATCAGGCCCTCGATCATCGGGCCGTCGAGCTTCAGCGGCGAGTTGGTGTTGACGATGGTGAAGAGCGAGGGCTCGCGCGCCAGCTGCGCCTTCGAGATGCCGCGGCCGATGCGCACGATCTCCAGCGCGTCGAGGATGCGGGTGCGGCCGAGGGCATAGGCGTGGAAGGCCTTGTCGGTCAGCGTCACCATCGCGGCCAGGCAGTCGAGGTGCCGCGTCGCCGCCGGCAGGTCGGTCGGCTCCACCGGGTAGCCGCCGGTCATGTGGATGACGTTGAAGGACTGCGCCAGGCGCAGGAAGTTCTGGTAGTCGGCGTAGTTGCCGGGCCGCCGGCCGCCGTCCAGGTCGCTGGCGTTGGGCGCGCTGGCCACCGTGCAGAAGTTGATGTTGTTGCCGCCCAGCAGCAGGTCGTGCGCCGGGTTGCGCGCATGCAGCGGGATCAGCGGGCGGACGGTCTTGATCTTCTCCAGAATCAGCCCGCGGTCCAGCTTCACCCGGTCCGTGCCCGGGGTGATGGTCACGCCCTCGCGCGCCAGGATCTCCTTGGCTTCCGGGTGCATGAAGTCCATGCCGATGTCTTCCAGGATGCGCAGCGAGGCGTTGTGGATCGCCTCCACCTGGTCCTCGCTCAGCACCTCGATCGGCTTGTAGGGATTGGTCACCCGCCGCCAGGGAAGCTGCTTCAGGCCGGCGTTCCGTGCGCGGCGGTCGTTCCTGACGTTGCGGTCGCGTGCCATCGAAGACTGCTCCTGAAGCTCAAGCCCGAAGTTGTATATACAAGTTGCCGACCCGCCGCGTAAGGGGCCGGCGCGCGGGACACTAGGGGCGGGAATCGCCGGTCGCGTGTTCTGCCGGCGACAGGCCCGGACAGGGATTCGACCTGTCCGGCGGTCCGCGACCGACAGGCGACGGCAATCCGGGACAGAAGCGTCAATGCTTTCATAAGCCGTGGGGACAGCGCAGGATTGCCCCTATGGGCGAGAGCGCAACCCAACGCCGCCTGTCGGCGATCCTGGCCGCCGATGTGGTGGGCTATTCGCGGCTCATGGCCGCGGACGAGTCCGGCACCCTGGCGGCCCTCAAGGCCCATCGCCGCGCGCTCTTCGATCCCGAGACGGCGAAGCGCGGCGGGCGTATCGTCAAGCTGATGGGCGACGGCGCGCTGGTGGAGTTTCCCTCGGTGGTCGACGCGGTCGACTGCGCGCTGGCGATCCAGCGGGCGCTGGCGGCGGAGGACGGCAAGATCCGCCTGCGCATCGGCATCAACCTCGGCGACGTCATCATCGACGGCGACGACATCTACGGCGACGGCGTGAACGTCGCGGCCCGCCTGGAGGCGCTGGCCGCGCCCGGCGGCATCTCGGTCTCGGGCCTCGTCTACGAGAGCCTGGGCAACCGGGTCGAGGCCAGCTTCGTCGATGCCGGCGAGGTGCCGGTGAAGAACCTCTCCCGGCCGGTCCGCGTCTGGCACTGGCAGCCCGCCGGCGCCCCGGCGGCCGACCGCCGGGACGCGCCGCGGCCCGCGCTGCCGGACAAGCCCTCGATCGCCGTGCTGCCCTTCGCCAACATGTCGTCGGACAGCGACCAGGAGTTCTTCGCCGACGGCATCAGCGAGGATCTGATCACCGAGATCTCCAAGTTCCACTCGCTCTTCGTCACCTCGCGCAACTCGACCTTCACCTTCAAGGGGCAGACCGTGAACCTGAAGGAGGTGAGCGCCAAGCTGGGCGTGCGCTACGTGGTCGAAGGCAGCGTACGCCGCGCCGGCAGCCGTGTGCGCATCACCGCGCAGCTGATCGACGCGGTCGAGGATTCGCACCTCTGGGCCGAGCGCTATGACCGCGAGATCGCGGACATCTTCGCCGTGCAGGACGAGGTGGTCCGCGCCATCGTCTCGGCGATCGAGCCGCAGCTGCTCAGCAGCGAACGCAACCGCGCCCTGCGCAAGCCGCCGGAAAGCCTGGACGCCTGGGAAAGCCACCAGCGCGGCCTGTGGCACATCTACCGCTTCCGGCCGGAGGAGCGCGACAGGGCGCTGGCCTTCTTCGAGCGCGCCATCGCCCTCGACGCCCGCTTCGCCCCGGCCTACGCCGGCCTCGGCATGGCGCTCTATGTCTATTCCCTGCTCGGCGCCTCGCCGGACCACGACGCCGACGTCGAGCGCGCGGTGGCGGCCAGCCGGACGGCCGTCGAGCTGGACGAAGACGATCCCTTCGCCTACGCCGTGCTCTGCCGCTGCAACATCCTGCAGGGGCATCCCGAAGCGGCGATTCTCGCCGCCGACAAGGCGCTCAGCCTCAACCCCTCCTTCGCCCCGGCGCACTTCGGCCGCGCCCATGCCCTGTGGCACGCCGGGCGCCCGGCCGAGGCCCTCGCCTCGCACGAGGCGGCGATCCGCCTCAGCCCGCGCGACCCGACCATGTGGTCCTTCCTCGCCAGCAAGGCCATCGCCCTGGCGCTGAGCGGCGCGCTGGATGAAGCCGTCGACGTCTCCCGCAACGCCCAGCAGCAGCCCAACGCCGCGATCTTCGCCCACGTCGGCGAGCTGCTGGCCCTGGGCTTGCTGGAGCGGAGGACGGAGGCGGCCGACGCGCTGCGCCGCGCCCAGCGCGTCATGCCGGCGGTTTCCGTCGGCTACCTGGCCAAGGTCCTGCCGGTCACCGATCCGCCGAGCCGGGCCCTCTTCCTCAAGGGCCTCGGCCAGTCGGGATTGCCGGACTAGGGACGACCAGCGCGGCGCGCAGGCCAGGGCAGGTCGCAAGTTGTATAGACAACTTTACCGGCCGACCCTAGGGTAGCGCCGCTTTCTCCGGGGCCACCTCCCTTGTCCGTCCGCTACAACGCCTTCCAGCTCTTCAAGCACGCCCTGACCGGCCAGCGCTGGCCGCAGGCTTGGCGCAAGGCCGAGCCCAGGCGCAGCTACGACGTGGTCATCATCGGCGGCGGCGGGCACGGGCTTGCCACGGCCTACTACCTCGCCCGGAACCACGGCATCACCAACGTGGCGGTGGTCGAGAAGTCCTACATCGGCAGCGGCAACGTCGGGCGCAACACCACACTGGTCCGCTCCAACTACCAGATGCCGGGCAACACCCAGTTTTTCGAGCACTCGCTGCAGCTCTGGGAGGGCCTGTCGCACGAGCTGAACTACAACGTGATGCTCTCGCAGCGCGGCCAGGTGGTGCTGGCGCACGGGCCGGTGCAGCTCGACGTGCTGGCGCGCAAGGGCAACACCATGCGCCTCAACGGCATCGAGTGCGAGCTGCTCGACCGCGGCGGCGTGATGAAGCTGCTGCCCTACCTCGACTACTCGGACGACTGCCGCTGGCCGATCTACGGCGGGCTGCTGCAGCGCCGCGCCGGCACGGTGCGCCACGACGCCGTGGCCTGGGGCTACGCGCGCGGCGCCAGCGACCGCGGCGTCGACATCATCGAGAACTGCGAGGTCACCGGCTTCGTGCGCGACGGCGCGGCCGTGATCGGCGTCGAGACCACGCGCGGGCGCATCCTGGCGGGGCGCACCGCCATCGCGGTGGCCGGCCACTCCTCGCAGGTCGCCGCCATGGCGGGCCTCAGGCTGCCGGTCGAGAGCCACATCCTGCAGGCCTTCGTCAGCGAGCCGATCAAGCCGCTGGTCGACCACGTGATCTCGTTCGGCGCCGAGCTCTTCTACATCTCGCAGTCGGACAAGGGCGGCCTGGTCTTCGGCGGCCACATCGACGGCTTCAACACCTATACCCAGCGCGGCCAGCTGCCCAAGGTGCAGACCGTGATGGAGTGCCTGGTGGCGCTGATCCCCGCCGCCGCGCGCCTGCGCCTGCTGCGCCACTGGGGCGGCATCCAGGACATGACGCCGGACGGCAGCCCCTATATCTGCGCCACGCCGCTGCCGGGCCTCTATCTGAACGGCGGCTGGTGCTATCAGGGCTTCAAGGCCACGCCGGCCTCGGGCTGGACCTACGCCCACCTGCTGGCGACCGGCGAGGACCATCCGCTGGCGGCGCACTTCCAGCTCGACCGCACGATGAAGGGCGACGGGCTGGACGAGTACGGCCTCGGCAACTGGACCTGGAAGCAGTAGGTGGGGAAGCAATAACCATGCTGCGCATCCCCTGCCCCTGGTGCGGCACGCGCGACTACAACGAGTTCCGCTACGGCGGCGACGCCGACAAGGTCCGCCCGCCGCACGGCAAGCCGGCGACCGAGGGCGCCGACCTGAAGGCCTGGCACGACCACGTCTTCGTCTTCGACAACCCCAAGGGACCGCACAAGGAGTACTGGCAGCACGTGCAGGGCTGCCGGCACTGGCTGGTGCTGGAGCGCAACACCGCGACCAACCAGGTGCTGAACGCCTGGCCGGCGCGCGACTTCGCGCTGAAGCGGGGGAAGCCATGAAGGGCTTCAGACGCCTGCCCACGGGCGGCCGCATCGACCGCGCCAAGCCCCTCGCCTTCACGCTCGACGGCAAGGCGAAGAGCGGCTTTGCCGGCGACACCCTGGCCTCCGCCCTGCTGGCGGCCGGCGGCGGCGTGGTCGGCCGCAGCTTCAAGTACCACCGCCCGCGCGGCGTGATGACCGCCGGGCCGGAGGAGCCCAACGCCCTCTTCACCCTCGGCAGCGGCGCGACGCACGAGCCGAACATCCCCGGCACCCAGGCCGAGCTGACGGAGGGCCTGGCGGCGCGCACGCAGAACGGCTGGCCCGGCGTCGGCTTCGACCTGATGGCGATCAACCAGCGCTTCGCCAAGGTGCTGACCGCCGGCTTCTACTACAAGACCTTCATGGGGCCGCGCAAAGGCTCCTGGATGTTCTACGAGCCCTTCATCCGCAAGGCCGCCGGCCTCGGCGCGGCCTCGCCGGAGCCCGATCCCTCGCGCTACGAGACGCGCCGCGCCTTCACCGAGGTTCTAGTGGTGGGCAGCGGCCCCGCCGGCCTCGCCGCCGCGCTGGCCGCTGCGCGCGCCGGCGCCCGGGTGATCCTGGCCGAGCAGGACAGCGACCTCGGCGGCAGCCTGCTGAGCGAGGCGGTCGGGAGCGCCGGCGATGCCTGGCTCCGGACGGTGATCGCGGAACTGCAGGCGCATCCCGCCGTCACGCTCATGACCCGCACCACGGTGCAGGGCCTCTATGACGGCAACACGCTCGGCCTGCTGGAGCGGCGCGACCACCTGGCGCCCGATCCGGCGAAGGGCGAGGCGCGGCAGCTCTTCACCACGCTGACCGCGCGGCGCATCGTCTTCGCCACCGGCGCCATCGAGCGGCCGCTGGTCTTCGCCGACAACGACCGGCCGGGCGTGATGCTGGCCTCGGCGGCGCTGGCCTACCTCCACCGCTTCGCCGTGGCGCCGCGCGGCCCGGCCCTGGTGGTGACCAACAACGACAGCGCCTATCGCACGGCGCAGGCGCTGAAGGGCGCCGGCATCGCCGTCACCGTGGCCGACACGCGGGAGAACGCGAACCCCGCGCTGACCCAGGGCCTCGACGTCGAGACCGGCGCGCGCCTGGTCGGCGTCTCCGGCGGGCACGGCGTCACCGCCGCGCGCCTCGCCCGCGCCGACGGCAGCTTCCTGAAGGCGCTGCCCTGCACGCTGGTCGCCGTCTCCGGCGGCTGGTCGCCGGCGGTCCACCTGACCAGCCACACCGGCATCAAGCCGCGCTGGGACGCGGCGCTCGGCTGCTTCCTGCCCGGCGGCTTCGCGGCCGATCACGCCGGCTGCGGCGCGCTGATGGGGCACTTCGACCTCGGCCAGGCGGTCGCCACCGGCTTCGCCGCCGGGCGCGAGGCGGCGGCCGCCCTCGGCCATGCAGGAAATTTGGGCGCCCTAGCGGCGCCGGAGCTGCCCGCCTATGGCGCCGCGGGCGAAGCGCTGTGGGAGATGCCGAACCCGCGCAAGAAGAAGGCCTTCCTCGACTTCCAGAACGACGTCTCGGCCAAGGACGTGGCCCAGGCCTTCGACGAGGGCTACCACGCGGTCGAGCACCTGAAGCGCTACACCACGCTCGGCATGGGCACCGACCAGGGCAAGACCAGCAACATCAACGCGCTGGCCATTATGGCGGGGCTGCGCGACGTGACCATCCCCGAGGCCGGCACCACCACCTTCCGCCCGCCCTACACGCCGACGGCGATCGGCGCCATGGCCGGGCGCGCGGTCGGCAAGCACTTCCGCCCGATCCGCCGCTCGCCGCTGCACCAGTGGCAGGAGGCCAACGGCGGCGTCTTCATCGAGGCCGGGCCCTGGCTGCGCTGCTGGTACTACACCTGGGCCGGCGACAGCGCCGCCAGCGCCTACATCGAGGAGATGGAGCTGGTGCGCCGCAACGTCGGCGTCTCCGACGTCTCCTACCTCGGCAAGATCGACCTGCAGGGGCCGGACGCGCCGGAGTTCCTGAACCGCGTCTACGTCAACGGCTTCGCCAAGCTGCCGGTCGGCAAGGCGCGCTATGGCGTGATGCTGAACGACGACGCCGTGGCGCTCGACGACGGCACCACCACGCGGCTCAGCGAGAACCGCTTCTTCATGACCACGACGACGGCGCAGGCCGGCGAGGTCATGTCCGGGCTGGAGTTCCTGCTGGAGACCGCCTGGCCCGAGCTGCGGGTGCAGGTGACCTCCATCACCGACGCCTGGGGCGGCATGGCGGTCAGCGGCCCCAACGCGCGCAAGGCGCTGGAGCTCTGCTTCCCCGGCCAGGACCTCAGCGACAAGGCGCTGCCCTA
>JAKOWB010000359.1 GCA_029781795.1 Pseudomonadota bacterium
CGCGGTGTGCCTGGTTGGGCTGCGGCGCCGGGTGGATCTGCACCGTGCCGGCGATGCCCGCGGCGTCCTCGGCCGCCAGCAGGACGATCCGGCCGTCGGCGATGCCGGGCAGCAGGCCCCGCCACCAGGCCAGGGCCTCGGCCTCGCCGAAGGGTTGCATGAAGGAGACGCCGGCGCCGCCGGCGACGCAGTCGGCCAGCACGGCGGCCAGGGAGGGCAGCGCGGCTTCGGCCGCGGCGGCGTCCAGGTATCGGATCGCACCCGTCACCATGCCGCAACGCCCCTCTTTTCCTGCCGGCCCGAAGGGCGTATAGAAGCCGCCATCCCTTCACAAGAGGAACAGCACTGCCTGATGGTGTCAGGCAGCGCGGCGACGGACGAAGAGCCCGGCGCCCGGAAAGGAGAAGCCATGTCCGCACCGCTCATGCCCAAGGCCACCGCCGTGTGGCTGATCGAGAACACCGCGCTGACCTTCGACCAGGTCGCCACCTTCTGCGGCCTGCACCCGCTCGAAGTGCAGGGCATCGCCGACGGCGAGGTCGCCAAGGGGATCCAGGGCCTCGACCCGACCCTGAACAACCAGCTGACCAAGGAAGAGATCAAGCGCTGCGAGGCCGATCCCAAGGCGCGCCTCATGCCCAAGCAGGTCGACCTGCCGGAGCCGGTGAAGCGCACCAAGGGGCCGCGCTACACGCCGGTCGCCAAGCGCCAGGACAAGCCCGACGGCGTCGCCTACCTGGTGAAGCATGCGCCGGAGCTGAAGGACGCGCAGATCGCCAAGCTGATCGGCACTACCAAGTCGACGATCCAGGCGATCCGCGAGCGCACCCACTGGAACAGCCCGAACATCCGGCCGCGCGACCCGGTGCTGCTCGGCCTCTGCTCGCAGACCGAGCTCAACGCCGCGGTCGAGAAGGCGCGGCGCGCCAAGGAGCGCGAGGAGAAGGCCAAGAACAAGGCGCTCGGCATCGAGGCCCCGGCCGAAGCCGAGGTCGAGGCCGCGGTGGAGACCGAGACGGCCGGCGAGTAGTCCTTCCGTCCGCCTCAGCCCACGGTCAGCACGATCTTGCCGACGTGGGCCGAGCTTTCCATCAGCGCGTGCGCCGCGGCGGCCTCGGCCAGCGGGAAGGTCTTGAAGATCTGCGGGCGGGCCTGGCCGGCCTCCAGCAGCGGCCAGACCCTGGCCTTCAGGTTCTGCGCGATGGCCGCCTTGAAGGCGATGGGCCGGGGCCTCAGGGTCGAGCCGGTGACGGTCAGGCGCTTCATCATGATCTGCGAGAAATCGACCTCGGCCTTGGCGCCGCCGAGGAAGGCGATGAAGACCAGGCGGCCGTCCGGCGCCAGCGCGGCGATGTCGCGCTGCACATAGCTGCCGCCGACCATGTCCAGCACCAGGTTGACGCCGGCGCCGCCGGTCGCCGCCTTGACCACGGCGACGAAGTCCTCGTCGCGGTAGTTGATGCCGCGCTCGGCCCCCAACGCCTCGCAGGCCTTGACCTTCTCGGGCGAGCCGGCGGTGGCGAAGACCCGGGCGCCGAAGGCGGCGGCGAGCTGGATCGCCGTGGTGCCGATGCCGGAGGAGCCGCCGTGCACCAGGAAGACCTCGCCGGCCTTCAGGCCGCCGCGATCGAAGACGTTGCTCCAGACGGTGAAGTAGGTCTCGGGGATGGCCGCGGCCTCGAGCAGCGTTAGCCCCTTCGGGATCGGCAGGCACTGCGGCGCCGGCGCGGTGCAGTACTCGGCGTAGCCGCCGCCGGCCACCAGGGCGGTCACCGCGTCGCCCAGCCTCCAGTCGCCAGCGCCCTCGCCCAGCGCGACGACGCGGCCGGCAAGCTCGAGCCCCGGGATGTCGCTGGCGCCTGGCGGCGGGGCATAGCCGCCCTTGCGCTGCAGCACGTCGGGACGGTTCACCCCGGCGGCGGCGACCTGGATCAGCACCTCGCCGGCGGCCGGTGTCGGCAGCGGCCGGCGTGTCGGCACCAGCACCTCGGGCCCGCCCGGTGTGCGGATCTCGATCGCGGTCATCTCGCTGGGCAGGGCCATGGTCTTCTCCTCTGGCGGGGTGGGTGATCTAAGATGCCCGCGCCCCGCGGCGCAAGCCGCCGGGGCGACGAGACAGGAGGTGCCGATGGATATCGAGGACCTGGAACCCCGCAAGGCCAAGCCCAAGCCGCGCGACCTCGACGTGCTGGGCGTCGAAGAGCTGGAGGCCTATCTGGCCGAGCTGGGGGCCGAGGCCGAACGGGTCCGGCAGAAGATCGCTGCCAAGAAGGCCTACCTCAGCGGCGTCGCCGGCCTGTTCAAATCCTGATTCCGGCAAGGGACATACCGGGTGGGACCATTGGTCCCGCGGCAGGGTGGAAAAACGCCGCTTCCCGCCACAATTCCGCCATAAGACCCCTTGACCCGGGCGCTTTCGCTGCTAGCCTCTGGCGCACGGCAAGTTGACAGGGAATGGCCGAAAAATCAGGGGGCCCGCGACCGATCGGTCGCAGGGCCCCCGACCCTTTCTGGGGCTAGTCTTCGCGCCGTCGTCTGCCATCCGAAAGGTTCGCCCCATGCGTCGTTTCCTGCTGCCGTTCCTGCTGCTTTCGCTGCTCGCGGCCTGCGGCGAGGATACGCCGCAGGACCAGTTGACCGGTACCTGGAGCGGCGACCTGGGCGGTACCCAGCTGGTGCTGGTGCTGGCCGAGGACGGCAAGCTGACGATGAAGAACGGCGAGCAGCTGCTGGGCGAGGGCACCTGGTCCGCGGCCGACGGCAAGCTGATGCTGGACGTGACCCGCGCCGGCGGCGGCAAGGAGACGCTGACCTGCGACTACACGCTGAAGGACGGCGTGCTGCGCCTGGCCGGCGAGGCCAGGGACTGCGCCCAGGCGCCGGACCTGAAGAAGTCCTGATCCCCATTGGCCCTTAACGCCGGCCAGGGGCGGTCCTAGACTTGCCGGCGATGGATCAACTGACGGTCGCGTCGCCGCTGGGCCCCCTCACCCTGCTGGCAGAGGGCGAGGCCATCACCGCCCTGGTGTTCGGCACCGGGCGCGGGCGCAAGGATTCGCCCCTTCTGCTGAAGGCCGCGGCGCAGCTCGAGGCCTACTTCGCCAGGAAGCGCCAGGCCTTCGACCTGCCGCTGGCGCCGCGCGGCGGCCAGTTCGAGCAGACGGTCTGGCGCGCGCTCTGCGAAATCCCCTATGGCGCCACCGAAACCTATGGGCACCTGGCCAGGCGCATCGACGGCGTGGCCCGCGCCGTCGGCCAGGCCTGTGGCGCCAACCCGATCCCGATCATCATCCCCTGTCACCGCGTGGTCGCGGCCGACGGCTCCGGCGGCTTCTCCGCCCCCGGCGGCTTGGACACCAAGTACAAGCTCCTGTCCCTCGAAGGCGCCGCGCTGCTGTAGCGGCAGGACGCCGTCTTTGGCAGTCTCACCGGCAAAGCCATGCGGCCAGGGAGGCCCGACCCATGTCCAAGATCAGCTTCAAGACGCCCGACGGCGTGATGGGCGGCTACGTCGCGCTGCCGAAGACACTGCCCGCGCCGGCCATCCTGGTGATCCAGGAGATCTTCGGCGTGAACAAGGTCATGCGCGACCTCTGCGACGCCTACGCCGCCCAAGGCTACGTCGCCGCCTGCCCCGACCTCTTCTGGCGCATCGAGCCGGGCATCGACATCACCGACAAGACCAAGGCCGAATGGGACAAGGCCTTCTCGCTGTTCGGCGCCTTCGATGTCGACAAGGGCATCGAGGACCTCAAGGTCGCCCTCGCCCACCTGCGCGGCATGAAGGAGGTGAAGGGCAAGGTCGGGACGGTCGGCTACTGCCTCGGCGGCAAGCTGGCCTACCTCATGGCGACGCGCAGCGGCGTCGACGCCAGCGTCTCCTACTACGGCGTGCAGCTCGACCAGTTCCTGGGCGAGGCCAAGGGCATCGGCCATCCGCTGATGCTGCATATCGCCGCCAAGGACCAGTTCGTCCCGCCCGAGGCGCAGGCGAAGGTCAAGGCCGGCCTCAGGGACAATCCCCTGGTGACAGTGCATGTCTACGAGGGCCAGGATCACGCCTTCGCCCGCGTCGGCGGCGAACACTTCGATCAGGCCGCGGCGGCGCTCGCCAACGGCCGCACCAGGGACTTCTTCGCGCAACACCTGTCCGCCGGCGGCAAGGCCGCGGCGGCGAAACCCAGGACGGTGAAAATGCCCAAGCCAGCAGCCAAGACTCACGCCATCCGATTCGAGAAGACCGGCGGCCCCGAGGTGATGCAGTGGGTCGAGGTCGAGCTGCCCGATCCCGGCAAGGGCGAGGTGCTGGTGCGCCACACCGCGGTCGGCCTCAACTACATCGACACCTATCACCGCAGCGGCCTCTATCCCCTGCCGTTGCCCTCGGGCATCGGCCTGGAGGCCGCGGGCGTGGTGGAGAAGGTCGGCAAGGGCGTGACCGCGCTGAAGGTCGGCGACCATGTGGCCTATGGCACCGGCCCGATCGGCGCCTACAGCGAGGCCCGCGTCATGCCGGCCGAGAAGCTGGTGAAGATCCCCAAGGGCGTCAGCGACGAGACCGCCGCCGCCATGATGCTGAAGGGCCTGACCGCGCAGTACCTGCTGCGCCAGACCTACCGGGTGAAGAAGGGCGAGACCGTGCTGTTCCACGCCGCCGCCGGCGGCGTCGGGCTGATCGCCGGCCAGTGGCTGAAGGCGCTGGGCGTCACCGCCATCGGCACGGTCGGCAGCGAGGAGAAGGCCAAGCTCGCCCGGAAGCACGGCTACAAGCACGTCATCAACTACAAGACCGAGGACGTGGTGGCGCGCGTCAAGCAGATCACCAAGGGCGCCATGGTGCCGGTGGTCTATGACGGCGTCGGCAAGGACACCTGGGAGCGCTCGATCGACTGCCTGGCGCCGCTCGGCATGATGGTCACCTTCGGCAATGCCTCGGGCCCCATCGCGCCGGTCAACATGGGGCAGATGTCGGCCAAGGGGTCGCTCTTCGTCACCCGCCCGACCCTGATGACCTATGCCCGCACCCCGGCGCTGATGCAGGCCATGGCCAAGGACCTCTTCAAGGTGGTCGCCAGCGGCGCGGTGAAGATCAAGATCGACCAGACCTACAGGCTGAAGGACGCGGTCAAGGCGCACCAGGACCTGGAAGGCCGCAAGACCACCGGCTCGACCGTGCTGCTGCCGTAAACCCTCGCTCTTCCCCCTCCCCTGCGCGCAGCGTGGGGGAGGGCTGGGTGGGGGTGGCGTCGCCAGGGCGCTGCCGCAAAGCGCTCGCCCGACCCCGCCCCGCTTGGCTAGGCTCAGCCCTTGAAAGGGGGGGACCGGCCATGACCAAGCGTCTCTACTACGGCGACAATCTGCAGGTGCTGCGCGACCAGATCGCCGACGAGTCGGTCGATCTCGTCTACCTCGACCCGCCCTTCAACTCGAACGCCACCTACAACGTCCTCTTCAAGTCACCCACCGGCACCCAGGCCGAGGCGCAGATCGAGGCCTTCGAGGATACCTGGCACTGGGGCGAAGAGGCGGCGCTGGCCTTCGATCAGGTGCTGCACGGCGATAACGTCGCCGCCGCAAAGCTGCTGCGCGCGCTGCACGACTTCCTGGGCGAAAACGACATGATGGCCTATCTCGCCATGATGGCCGTCCGCCTCATCGAGCTTCATCGGGTACTGAAGCCGGCAGGATCGCTCTACCTGCACTGCGATCCGACCGCGAGCCATTACCTTCGCATTTTACTTGACTCTATTTTCGGCAGCGACCGCTTCCTAAATGAACTGATATGGAAGCGGTCGAGCGCGCACAACTCCGCTAAAAAGTACGGCCCTGTGCATGATGTAATTCTCTTTTACTGTAAAAATCAGACATATACTTGGAATCAGATTTGGCAACCAATACCGCAAGAAACAATTGATGCTTGGTACAACAATATAGAGACCGCGACTGGGCGCAGGTACAACAGAGCCGATTTGACGGCCGCAGGTA
>JAKOWB010000366.1 GCA_029781795.1 Pseudomonadota bacterium
CAGGTCGAGCTGTCGCAGGTCATAGGGGTCCTGCGGCGCCAGGAGCGGCGCCAGCAGGGCGACCAGCACCAGGACCAGCAGCACCGCCGCCGCCGCCAGCGCCAGGCGGCTCTCGGCGAAGGCGGCGAGCAGCCGGCGCAGCGGCGTCTCGGCGCGGAGCCGTGTCTCGCCGACGGCGCTCATGCCTGGCCCGCGCCCAGGCGCACCCGGGGATCGATCCAGCAGTAGAGCAGGTCGACCACGAGGTTGATGACGATGAAGAGGAAGACCGTGACCATCAGGTAGGCGACGATCACCGGCCGGTCGAGCACGCCGATGGAATCGACGATCAGCTTGCCCATCCCGGGCCAGGCGAAGATCGATTCGGTGACCACGGCGAAGGCGATGATGCCGCCGAACTCCAGCCCGACGACGGTGACCAGCGGGATCAGGATGTTGCGCAGCGCGTGCACCAGGATCACCCGCGCCTCGCTGAGGCCCTTGGCGCGGGCGAACTTGATGTAGTCCTGCAGCAGCGCCTCCTGCAGGCTGGAGCGGGTCAGGCGGATCACCAGCGCCAGGTCGAACAGCGCCAGGTTCACCGCCGGCAGGATCACGTGGGCCCAGCCGTCGGCGGTCGCCAGGCTGGTGCGGATGCCCAGGATCTCGCCTACCTCGCCACGCCCGGTGGAGGGGAGCAGGCCGAGATTGACGGCGAAGACCAGGATCAGCATCAGTCCGACCCAGAAGCTCGGCAGCGAGAAGCCCAGGATCGAGCCGGCCATGATCCCCCGGCCGGCAAGCGAGTTCGGCCGCATGCCGGCCCAGATGCCGAGCGGCAGGCCGAGGGCGAGCGCGATGGTCATGGCCGTGATCGCCAGTTCCAGCGTCGCCGGCATGCGCTCGACGATCAACGCCAGCGCCGGCGTCCCGAAGGCGAAGGAGCGGCCGAGGTCGCCGGCCAGCGCCTGGCCGAGGAAGTGCAGGTACTGCCGGTGCAGCGGCAGGTCGAGGCCGAGGATTCGCGCGGCCTCCTCGCGGCAGAGCTGGTTGCAGTCGGGACTGACCAGGATGTCGACCGGGTTGCCGATGGCGAAGACGCCGGCAAAGACGATCATCGACATGACGAGGGCGAGGATCAGCGCCTGGAACAGCCTGGAGGCGAAGAAGCGGAGCATGACGGGATCCCGGCCCTGGGCCGCCGCCGGGCGGCCCGCACTCCCAGTCAGTCTAGCGGGGAAAGCCCGCGGGCGCCCCGCCCCGCGTGGCAGGGCGCCCGGCCGGGCCTAGGCCTATTGCTGCGGCCTGACGTCGTTGCCGAGCGTGTACTCGTCGGTGCGCGGGGTATAGGTGAGGCCCGCGCGCATCGCCCAGACGTTGACCTGGTAGTACAGCGGCACGATGGCGACGTCGGCGAGGGCGATGCGCGTCGCGTCCTGCAGCAGCGCCTCCCGTGCCGCCGGGTCGATCGTCGACAGGGCTTCGTCCAGCAGGCTGTCGACCCGGAAATTGCAATAGCGCCCGACGTTGGCACTGCCGCGGCCGGCCGCCTTGTTGTAGCAGCCGAGCACGTTGTTGATCCACGAGCCGACCTCGCCCGTGTCGGTGCTGTAGCCCCAGAGGCCGAAGGAGTACTCGAAGCCGCGTGAGGCCGGGAAGTAGACGCTGCGCGGCATGGTCTCCACCGCGACCTCCAGGCCGACGCGCGACAGCATCTGCGCCACCGCCTGGGCGATCTTGGTATCGTTCGGATAGCGGTCGTTCGGACCGTGGAAGGTGAGCTTGAAGCCCGCGCCATAGCCGGCCGCCGCCAGCAGCGCCTTGGCGCCCTCCGGGTCATAGGCCTGCACCGCAAGTCCCGGCACGGTGCCGAAGAAGCCGACCGGCAGGAACTGCTCGGCCGGCACCGCGACGCCCTCCATGATCCGCTCGGTCAGCGCGGTGCGGTCGATCGCCATGGAGATCGCCTGGCGCACGCGCTGGTCGCGCAGCGGGTTGGGGAAGAGCGGCTGATCGTCGTGGCCGGTGACGAAGGGCGAGACGTCGCGGTTGCTGTCCATCACCAGATAGATCGAGCGGTTCGAGGCGATGGAAAAGACAGCGACCTTGCCGTTCGTCTTCAGTGCGGCGATGTCGGGGACCGGCACGTAGTCGATCATGTCGACATCGCCGTTCAGCAGCGCCGCGACGCGCGAGGCATCGTTGGTGACGGGCTTGATGACGATGCGGTCCCAGGTCGGCTTGCCGCCCCAGTAGTCGGGGTTGGCTTCCATCACCAGGCGGTCGCCCTTCACCCACTCGACGAAGCGATAGGGCCCGGTGCCGATCAGCGCCTTGCCGCTGTTGTAGTCGGCCGGCTGCGCGCCCTCGCCGTTGCGCCTGGAGACGATGGGGATGAGGGCCAGGTCCTCGGGCGTCAGCACATAGGTCGCGGGCGTGGTGATGCGGATGGTGTGGTCGTCGACCTTGGTCGCCGACTTGCCGCCGGACAGATAGAAACGCAGCGGCGAGTTGCTGGCACCCTCGACCTTGCCGGTGCGGTCGAACGAGAAGAGCACGTCGTCGGCGGTGAAGGGCGAGCCGTCCTGCCACATCACGCCGCGCCGCAGCTTGAACTCCCAGGTCTTGTCGTCGACCTGCGTCCAGCTCTCGGCGAGGCCGGGATGCAGACGCTGCTGGTCGTCATAGACCACCAGCGCATCGAAGAAATGCAGGGCGACCTGCAGGTCCGGCGGTTGGACCGAGAAGTGCGGGTCGAGCGACACGGGCTCCGAGCGAACCCCGATGACCAGGTCGTCGGCCGCGGCGGGCACGGCGAGCGATCCAAGGCCGGTGACCAGTGCTAGAACACGCAACGCCCCTCTCAGCATGTTCTGTCTCCTCGTCGTGCAATAGTGGTTTATGCTCTTTAGAACTTCGCCTCACCCGCAAGTGCGTTAGCGGAGATATTGTAACGGGTTTAGACTTATATAGCTATATAGGACATTGAGCAACAGCTTAAATCATGGCTGCGTCTCGTGTTCCCCTGTTCACAGCGCCGTCGCTAAGAGGGAGAATGGCCGAGAAGGAGAGGAGTCCCGTGCCACCTGCCGACGGTAACAGCCTCAACCGACCGGGGCGCCAGCAGAACAGCATGTTGACCCCCAGTGCTCTCGAGACCGACATGGCGCGCCGGCTGGAGAGCCGTCTGCGGCGCAGCGACATCCCGAAATACGTGCACCTCGTCGAAGTGATCGAAGAAATGGTGCGCGAGGGTGTGCTGCCGCCGGGCTACCAGTTGCCGGCCGAATCGCAGCTCTGCCAGCAGGTGCCGCTTAGTCTCGGGACCGTGCAGAAGAGCATGTCGGTGCTGCAGGCCCACGGCATCGTCTCGCGCGAGCACGGACGCGGCACCTTCGTGCGCGGTGTTTCGCCCGAGCTGCGCGACCTCTGGCATTTCCGATTTCTCGCGGACGACGGCAAGACAGTGCTGCCGGTCTTTCCGGAAGTGATCGCCGTCGACACGGTCGGCGCCGACGGGCCCTGGGCCGACTTCCTGGAACGCGAGACCGGCTACATCCGCATCCTGCGCAACGTCGTGGTGAACAACGAATTCTCGGTCTGCAGCGAGTTCTTCGTCTCGCTGGCCCGCTGCGCCGGCTTCCTGTCGATCCCGCCGGCGAAGCTGAGCCGCACGCACATGCGCGACGTGCTGCGCGAGCGCTTCGGCCTGACCACGGCGCGCGTGGTGGAGCAGGTGAGCTGCGAGCTGCTGCCCGCGGCGGTGATCCAGCAGCTCGACCTCAGGCCGCGCTCGATGGGCCTGGTCTGCCACATCCTGGCCTATGACTTCCGCGACATGCCGGTCTCGTTCCACCGCATCTTCGTGCCGCCCGACACGCGGCGGCTGGAGATGCGCGAGCGCAAGCCGTGAGCTGCTAGGGCAGTTCGAGCGGAGTGGACGTCGCTTCGCGTCACGAGAGTGCGTGAAATCGACCGGTAGCCAGAGCGGTTCGATTCGATCAGAAGCGAGACCGCTCTAGCCCGCCAGCGCTTTCACCACAGCCTCGCGGATCGCCGGCTGGTCGAGCGTGTGCCCGGCGAGGCCGCAGTCGATCAGCCGCCCGCCGGGCCAGCGGCGACAGAGCTCCCAGGCCCCCGAAAAGGGTGTGATCAGATCGTAGCGGCCATGCACCACGCTGCCGGTGACGCCTGACAGCCGCGCCGCGCCGGCCAGCAGGTCAAGCGTGCCGCAGTGGCGACGCAGGTAGTGCAGCATGATGCGGGCCATGTTCGTCGTCTCCGGCCCCGGCGGCAGAGGCGCCACCTTGGTCCAGTCGGCCGGCTCGCGGCGCTGCCGCTCGAAGGTCTTCCAGGCAGCGGCGGCCGGCGCGTGCACGGCGGGATCCGGATCGAAGACCCGCTCTTCGTAGCAGGCCAGCAGGTCCTTGCCGGGACGCCAGCCCGCGGCCGCGGCGAAGGCTTCCCAGGCTTCGGGCATCACGGCGTGCGCAGCATTGAGATACCAGTCGAGGTCCTTGGGCCGGAACAGCCAGCTGCCCCAGACCACGAGGCGGGCGACCCGCTCGGGGTGTCGCTCGGCATAGGCCAGGGCCAACGTGGCGCCCCAGGAGCCACCGACCACCAGCCAGCTCTCCACCCCGGCCATGACGCGCAGCCGCTCGATGTCCGCGACCAGTTCGTCGGGCCCGTTCCCCTCGAGCCGGCCGAAGGGGATCGAGCGCCCGCTGCCCCGCTGGTCGAAGGTCAGCAGATCGAAGCGCTCGAGGTCGAAGATCGTCAGCAGGAAGTCCTGCACGCCGCTGCCGGGACCGCCATGCAGCAGGAGGGCCGGCACTCCCCCGGTCCGGCCGAAGCGCATCCAATAGAGGCTGTGCCCCTCGCCGACCGGCAGGCGCCCGCTGTCGCGTGGAACCGCGACGCCATTGCTGCTCGTCATGCTCCCGCCGCTCCACGTCCAGGCACGCCGTGCCGGCAGTCTAGCGGAAGAGATAGAGCGGACTCGACCAGGCAAGGGTGCCGTCCTCCAGGTGGATGCGCAGGTAGAGCGGCGTGTCGCGGCCGGCGGCGACGGGGATCCGTCGCGAAAAGCCGAAGGAACTGCAGTCGTTCCGCTCCGCGAGGCGCCGCACGCCGAGGCGCCGCGGCAGTGGACCCGGCACCTCGAAGACCTTGTCTTCGGTGCGCAGGGCACGCAGCGGCAGGTCGAAGTCGATCGGCCCGGCCCTTACCGCCAGGCGCCCCGCCGTGGGCTCGGCCAGCAGCAGGTCTACGCCGGCGGTGTTGCCGGTGGTCAGCGAGCGCCAGGAAACCACGCCATCGCCGGCAAGCTCGACCTGCTTCTCCGGGTTGAAGAAGTTGACCGGCGTGGCGCCGAGGATGCGATTTCCTTCGACCTTCGCCGCGCCGTCCCAGATCACCTGGCGGAAGCGGCCGCGGTAGCGCGCGCCGCTCCACAGCAGCCGCAGCCGCCGGCTGCGTGCCGAGGCCGGCGTGGGGCGCAGCGTCTCCAGCAGGTTCGGTCCGTCGAACAGCTCGATGCTCTCGATAGGCCCTGGCGCGGTGACGGCGACGCGCAGCTCGACGGCCTCGCCCGCCACCTGCACGATGTCGCCCATCATGGCCGTGCCGGCCACGCTTCCCCGGCTCTGCGGGAAGACCTTGGGATCGTCGTGGAAGACCCGGCTGCCGGGCGGCAGGCTGGCGGAGACCTCGAGCAGCAGGCGGGCGCTGGCGCCGCCGCTGGTGGCATAGTGGTGGCGCTTGCGCAGGCAGTCCATCACCGCCGGCCGCGACAGCTCATCGACCAGCAGGCAGGTCAGGCCGCCGATGGCGCCGAACAGCGAGGTGCCGGGATAGCTGGCGCCCGGCCGCCCCTTGTGCCCGTCCGAGTTGGCGACGATGCCGAGCCGGGCGCCGAGTGCGAAGGCGTCGTGCAGGATCCAGTCGAAGGTGCCCCAGGAGGAGTGGATCTCCACCGAACGCTCGAAGCGTCCGTCGTGGCCGATCGACAGGTCGGCATAGCGTCCGCCGCAGTGGGCGAACATGACCACGTCCCCCTCGCCGGCCTCGGCGAGGGCGGCATAGAGCTGGCGCACGTGGCGGCAATCGGTCTCCGGGCGATCGCGGTCGGCGACCAGGGCACGCGAGGAGCGGCGCAGGGTGCGCCCCTCCTCGGGGAAGTAGACGTTGCGGTCGCCCCCCAGCCCGGTGTTGCCGGACCACTCGTAGCCCGGCAGCGTGACGAAGCGTCCTGGCGCGTCGAACGCGGCGGTGTGGCGATCGAGTTCGCGCCAGAAGCCGTCGGTGATCTGGAAGTCGTTGCCCTGGTGTCCGGCGACCTCGACCGGGGCGAGGTCGCGAGCGAAGCGGAAATAGTCGGCCGCGCTGTTGGTGCCGATGGTTTCCTCCGACTGCCCGTGCAGGTCGGCCCAGGCATGGCGCCAGGGCCCGGCGCCGATGCGGATCGGATTGCTGGCGCAGACCAGTGCGCCGGCGGTGTCGAGCAGCTCGATCCGATAGTCGCCGGGGGCGTCGAACCGCAGGCCCTCGACGCGGACGGCGCGCTCGCCCGGGCCGAGGGACAGCGTGGCCGGCGCGCCCGCCAGCCCGTCGCATCGCAGGCTGAGGGTCAGCGCGCAGCGGTCCGAGGGATTGCCCCAGCGGTCCTCGCCCTTGAGGTGCAGGGCGAAGGGCTCGCCGACCGGCCAGAGTGTCGGCGCCGTGGCGATGTAGCGCACCGGCGCGCCCGGCACGATGGCGATGCGGGGCTGCTCGGGCAGCGGCGCGTAGTTGAAGGTGGCGATCGGATCGACCAGCACGCGGAACTCGAAGCTGTCCTCGCAGAAGGTCTGCAGCCGGATGCCGGGCGAGCCGCCCTCGCGCGCGCCGAAGCGAACCGTGATGGTGTCGCCTTCGCTGAGGAAGCCGTCGACCACCTTGATGTAGAGCGTGCGGTCCCAGGGCCGCACGTTGCCCTTGTAGTCGAAGCGATACTCCAGGTGCGCGCCGTTCGATGCCTCGACGGTGGTGTAGTTCGGCGCCGCCGGATCGTCGAACTGCGGGCGCCCGATGTCGGTCGCGAAGCGGAAGCAGATCCGTAGCGAACCGCTGTCGTCGATGCCGTGGGGGCCGGCGCGATAGACCAGCGTGAAGCTCTGATAACTGCCGGCAACGAACTGGCCGGTCGGGTCCAGGCTCGCGCTGCCCAGCGAGCCCGGCGCGATCGCGCCGACGAGTGGATAATCCTCGCGCCCGTCCATCCCGGCCTCAACTCCACGTTCTCGCGCGCTGTCGGCGTTTCCCACCGCCGCTTCTGGGGCAGGCGCGGCACCGGCGATCCGGCGAGAGGAGAACACAACTGTCCGGTAATAACAATATAGCTATAGATGACTATCATCGTGCGCCGATCCTCAGCTGGACCGGACACCCGGTCAGGCCTGCAGTTGCCGCAGGATCCAGCGATAGCCGAGCGCCCTGGCGCGTTCGGCTAGGGCCGCCGGGTCGCTGCCCGGCAGGCCGGCGGCGACCTCGGCCAGGCTTGCCAGCGCGTCGAAGAAGGCCATGGGCTCGGGCGCACCCAGGCGGCGAAAGCCGGCGGCGGCGCGGCGCAGCAGGGCCGGGTCCCGCGCTGCCAGGCCGCGCTCCAACAGGGCGCGGTGGAAGAAGATGTCGTTGTGCGCCAGCCCGCCGCCGGCCAGCAGCGCCTCGGCGTCGGCGAGGGCAGCGGCGGCCTCGGCGGGATCCTCGGCCAGCAGCCAGACCTCAGCCAGCACCACCGGCCCGATGTAGGCGACGCCGCTGTCGCGTGCGCTGACCGCGGCGCGACGGGCCAGCGCAAGTCCTGGCGCCACGCGTCCCATCCGCCGTTCGATGGCCGCCAGGAAGCCCAGGTTCTCGGCCTCGAAGCGCCTGGCGCCGATGCGCTCGGTCAGGCGTTGCGCCTCTTCCAGCACTGGGATCGCCGCCTCGATCTCGTCCGCCTCGGTCAAGGCGAAATAGAGGGCGTGGCGGGCGATGATCTCGGCGCGCGGCTGATGCAGGCGCTGGGCCATCGCGATCGCTTCCTCGGCCAGCCGGCGCCCCTCGGGGACCGGCGCGCCGCCGACCAGCGCGGTGATCGCCTGCATCGGCCGGTTGGCGACCGCGGTGGCGAGAAGGCCCGCCGCCTCGCCATCCTCGACAGCGCGCGTGAAGTGGCGGCAGGCGGTGGCATAGAAGCCCTGCGCGTAGAAGGCATCGCCCAGCCCGCCGTGCGCGCGGGCGATGGCGGCGCGGTCGCTCGCGGCCTCGGCATGGGCCAGCGCGGCCTCGTGCGCGGCCCGGCAGAGCTGCACCTCGCCGCGGGGAAAGTGCAGGTTGCCGCGCAGGAAGCAGAGGCGGGACAGCAGGGACCGGTCGTCGTCCGCCTGCAGCAGCGGCTCGGCTCGGCTCAGCGCGGCCAGCGCCTCGTCCAGCCGGTCGAGCAGGCGACAGGCACCGGCGCGGGCGAGCCACGCGCGGGCCTGCTCGCGCGGCGGCAGCGCCAGCCCCGCCGCCGCGTCCAGGCGCGCCAGTGCCTGCGCCGCCTGTCCGGCGTCCAGCGCCAGCTCACCGGCCCGCAGCAGCAGGGCTGGCGGCGGCGTTGCGCCGGCCGCCGCCAGGGCGCGCTCGATCAAGATCAGCGCCCGCTCGATCTGATGACGCTCGGCCGCCAGTTCGGCGGCCTCGGCAAAGGCCTCGGCCGCCGTGGGATCGCCGGCGGCGGCCAGGTGTTCCGCGGCCAGCGCCAGGTCGCGCGGCCGGTACCAGGTAGCCGCCTGGCGGTGCAGCGCCTGGCGCCGGGCCGCGGTCAGCCCGCTGTAGATCGCCTCGCGCACCAGGGCGTGGCTGAGGCGCAGTCCCTCGGGCTCGGCCAGCAGCCAGCCCTGCGCCTGAGCCGTCGCCAGCGGCCCGGAGGCGGCCCCGCCGCCCGGCATCAGGGCCGCCAGCGCCGCCGGGTCGGCGCGCTGGCCCAGCACGGCGGCGGCGCGCAGCAGCTCGCGCGTGGCGGCGTCGAGTCGGTCGAGCCTGGCCTGTACCAGGCCCTGCAGGGTGTCGGGCAGCGGTCCTTCGCCGGCATGACGCAGCAGCTGGATAAGGTAGAGCGGATTGCCCTCCGCCCGCTCGATGACGCGGGCCAGCGGCGACTCGCTGCCGACGAGGTGCTGCGCCAGTGCCAGGCTGGCCGTCGCCGGCAGCGGCGCCAGGTCGAGGGTCACCAGCCCGGCGCGCTGCGCCTGGGCCAGGCCGCCGGGAGCGAAGGGATCGCTTTCCGGCCGCGTCGTCAGCAGCAGCAGCAGCGGCGCGCTGGCGGCCGCGGCACGGATGGCCCCCAGCGCGCCGAGCAGGGCGGCGTCGGCCCAGTGCAGGTCCTCGACCACGACGACCAGCGGGCGGCGCCGGGTGGCTTCGTTCGCCAGGGCAACGAGGGCCGCTTCCTGCGCGGCGCGGCGACCGGCCGGTGGCTGCAGCCTCCACAGCGCCTCCAGTGCGGCCGGCAAAGGCCGTTCCAGCAGCTCCAGCAGCGCCGCCTGCGCCGGCGCCGGCAGCGCGGCGACGGCCGCCTCGCCCTCCGCGACGCGGCCCAGCAGGCCCTCCGCCAGGCGGCGCAGCGGCGCGGCGGCGGCGGCAAGCCCGAAGTCCAGCACCTGCACCGCCAGGGTCGGGTGCCCGGCGGCCACGGCCTCGTCCAGCAGGGCCCGCGCCAGGCGGCTCTTGCCGAGGCCCGCCTCGGCGCGCAGGCGCACGGCAAGGCCCTGGCCGCCGGCAGCCTCGGCCAGCAGCGACTTCAGGCGCGTCAGCTCGCCGGCGCGGCCGATCAGCGGCGGCTCGCTCGCCTGGGCGCGGCTGCGCAGGGCGACGAATCGGCGTGGCGCGACCGGCTCGGCGAGGCCGGCGAGGCGCTGCGGCGGCAGCACCTCGAGCTCGGCGACCGCTTCCACCGCGGCGGCGGCCCGCGGATCGAGCCAGACCTCGCCCGGGCCGGCCAGATCGTGCAGCCGTGCCGCCAGGTTGGCGGCCGGGCCGGTCACGGTATAGCTGGCATGGCGCTCGCTGCCGGTCTCGCCCGCCAGCAGCCGCCCGCTGGCGAGCGCCGCATGCACCGCGACGGGCGTGCCGTCGGGAAAGGACAGGCGCCCCACGGCGCCGGCGATCTCCACCGCCGCGCGCAGTGCGCGCTCGGGGTCGTTCTCGTGCGCCACCGGCGCGCCGAAAATCGCCATGACGGCGTCGCCGATATGCTTGTCGACATGGCCGCCCCAGCGCTCCACCGCCGCGTCGGCCAGGCGGAAGAAGTGGCCCAGCAGGTCGTGCAGCGCCTCGGCGCCGGCGGCCGCGGTCTGCCGCGTATAGCCCACGAGGTCGACGAAGAGCACCGTGGCGGTGCGCAGCTCCGGCGCGGTGGCGGGCGCTGGCGCGGCACCGGCCTGCAGTGACTGGCCGCAACCGCCGCAGAAGCGGTCGCCGGCGGCATTGGCGAAACCGCAGGCCGGACAGGTCGATGGCAAAGGTGCGCCGCAGGCGGCGCAGAAGCGGCGGCCAGGGGCGTTGGCTACGTGACAGCGCGTGCAGTCGGCCAAGGCCGTCGCTCCCGCGTGGCTTGCCCTTGGATGGGCCGGCAATGCTAGGCCCGTCGGCAGGCGCCGCTCAAGCCACCTGCCCGACGCGGATTGCCGGGCGGCGGCGCCGGCGCGGCGCTGCCACGTCATCTCTCGGGCTTGCCTGCGGGACCGGCCGGCAGCAGCCTGCGCGGCGAAGATGCGACGACTCCTCCAGGACCTTCTTGCCGCGCGCCGGGCGCGCCTCGCGGCCTTGCTGCTGCGCGGCGCGGCCTGGCTGCTCAACGCCGCTGTGCCGCGGCGCGGCCTTCAGGTCGAGCGCGGTCTCGCCTTCGGCCCGGCGGCGCGCCACCGGCTCGACCTCTATCGGCCGGCCGGGAGCGGCGGGCCCTGGCCGGTGATCCTGTTTCTCTACGGTGGCGGCTGGAACAAGGGCAGCCGCGCCGACTACCTCTTCCTCGCCGAACCGCTGGCACGCGCCGGCTTCCTGGTGGCGGTGGCCGACTATCGGCTCTGGCCCGAGGCCAGCTTCCCCGCCTTCATCGAGGATGGCGCGCGGGCGCTGGCCTGGCTGAAGGCCGGGGTCGGCGTGCGCGGCGGCGATCCGGCACGCCTGCTGTTGCTGGGCCACTCGGCCGGCGCCTACAACGCGCTGCTGCTGGCGCTCGACCGCCGCTTCCTCGCCGCCGAGGGACTGGCGCCCGATGCGATCACCGCCGTCATGGGCCTGGCCGGGCCCTATGCCTTCAATCCGCTCGACTATGATTCGACGCGCCCGGTGTTCGACGTGGGGCGTCCGACCGAAGAGTTGCGGCCGGTCAGCTTCGCCAGCAAGGCGGCGCCGCCGGCGCTGCTGTTGCACGGCCTGGAGGACACCACGGTCTATCCGCAGAACACCGAGGCGCTCGCCGCCGCGCTGGAGCTGGCCGGCGCGACGGTCGAGGCGCGGCTCTATCCGAGCCTCGGCCACTTCGGCATCGTGCTGGCCTTCGCCCGCGGCTTCCGCCGCAAGGCACCGGTGCTCCGAGACCTGCTCGCCTTCGCCCGGCGGATGGCCGGCTAGCGCTGCGCCGGCTTCCAGACTCGCTCTGCGACGCGCAGGAAATTGCCGCCCAGGATCGCCGCCACGTCGGCCTCGGCGTACTGGCGGCGCAGCAGTTCCTCCGCCAGCTCCAAGATCTGGCGCGGGTGCGCGCAGTCGACGCTGGGATAGTCGTACTGCCGCTTCGGCCAGTAGTCCTGCTTGCCGGCGGTCAAGGTCGCCAGGTCCTCGCCGCCGGCCTCGGGCGGCGGATAGTCCAGGCCGATGCCGACGTGCGCCGGCCCGACGAGCTGCACCAGATGGTCGACATGGTTGGCCAGGGTCGCCGTCCGGATGTCGTTGTCGCCCATGAAGATGCCGATGCCGACCACGCCGATCACGCCGCCGGTGGCGGCGCAGGCCCGCGCCTGGTCGTCCCGGATGTTGCGCTCGTGGTCCCAGAGCGCGCGGGCGTTCGAGTGCGAGAAGATCACCGGATCGGCCGTGAGCTCGATCGCCTCCATCGAGGTGCGGTAGGCACAGTGCGAGACGTCGACCACCATGCCGACGCGGTTCATCTCGGCGATGACCTGGCGGCCGAAGGCGGTAAGGCCGGTGTTGCCCTCGTGGCAGCCGCCGCCGGCCAGGTTGTCGCGGTTGTAGGCGAAGAGCATCTGGCGCACGCCGAGCGCATGGTAGAGCTGCACCATGGCGAGCTGCCCGTCGAGCGCGTTCATGCCCTCGAGGTCGAAGGTCACCGCCAGCTTGCCGTCGCGCTTGGCCTGCCGGATCTGCTGCACGCTTTCGACCAGCACATGGTCCGGGCTGGCGAGGATCCAGCGGCGGAAGGCGGCCAGCGACTTTACCGTGTCGCGCCAGTCCATCACGTCGTAGCCGACGTTGATCGAGAGGTAGTTCACGCCGGCCCGGCGCCAGATCGCGAGGCAGCCGAGATCGACGCCGGGGCTCGGTCCGAATCCCGCATGGTCGTCCCAGACGACGTGCTGGTCGAAGAGCCGCCGCGCAGCCTGGGCGAAATCGGCCTGGGTGGAATCGTCTGGCATGGTGCTGCGGCTCCCTGATGGCTCGCCAGTCTAGAGTGCGGCTGTCGCCGGCGGCTAGCCCAGGGTCCGCAGCAGCAGGCGGTGCGCGGCGCGCTTGTTGCCGTCGGGCAGCGCATTGAGGTCGGCCATGGCCTCGAGATGGCGGCGCAGCAGCCGCGTGCGCTCCGGGTCCTGGCTGCGCAGGCTGCGCAGCGCGTCCATGGCGCGTGGCAGATTGTCGGGCTTGCTGGCCTGGCGGGCGAGGCGCAGCGCCATGCCTTCCGCCAGGGCGTGGCTCATCGGCTCGACCGCGTGCAGCAGCGCCCAGCCTTCGATGAAGGAGAGCAGCACGCCGACCTCCGCTCCGGTCAGGGGCCCGTCATGGCGCGCCACTTCGATCAGAGCCCTGAGGAGCCCCTGCAGCTCGCGACGCAGTTCCTCCACCCCTCCCCACCTTCCTTGCCTGAGCGGCGCAGAACTCCGCTCGACCTGGTCCTCGCAGTGTCTGACCCCGCGCCGGCACGAAGGCGCCCTGCAGGACGTGCTTGTCGCAGGACTTGGCCGCGCGCCCCCGATCGGCATCCCTGCAACAATCTGTTGTATAACATAATAATCAAAGTGTCGCTCCAATGATGACGCTGCGGGCCTGCCGGCGTTCCGACGCCGCCTTCGGGCGGCCCGGCCGGCGAGGGCGCCACTTCCATAAAGTATTGAAACAGAATGATAACTCAGGAACCGCCGGGCCTGCGTGCCGTTCTCCTCCTGCGCGCCGGCCATGTCCCGGCCGCGAACAGCAACGGAGGATCGATCATGAACGACAAGCGGCACGACGAACCGCGGCGCCACCAGGACCAGCCGCAGAAGACGCAGCAGCCTGGCGAGCGCTCGAAGAACCCGCCCGGCCAGCCTGCGCAGCCGGTTCATCGCGAACAGCCGCCGAAGCAGCCGTAGCGCTGGCTTCGACGGTACGTCCGGGGCACAGGGACCGCGGGCACGCCCCCGCACCGCGGTCCCCGTGCCGCCGGAACACGAGATGCCAAGACGAGGGGCCATGATGACACCCCTGCTTCCCATGTCCTGGCGATCGCCGCTCGACGACCGGCATCTGCCGGCGCATCGCCTGCCGCCCGAAGGGATGGCACTGATCGCCGCGCAGGCCCGTCGGCACGACGGCGACCTGCGCCCTGTTCCCGGTGAGACGCGCCGGCGGCCACGGCCAGTTGCCTGAGCCAGTGGCCTGAGCCAGTGGCCTGAGCGCCGCGAAGCGGCACGGGCGGTCACGAAAAGACCGCAATCCGAGACGCGCCGCGACGGAACCCGAAGGGCCACAGCCGCGTACTTATGGCAGAGCGCGCCGACATGCCGCTCCCCAGACTTCAATCGCAAAAGGACTGCAAGCAATGCACGCACGCATTCTCGCCCCCGTTGTCGCGGCCGCCGGCCTGCTGGTCTCGAGCGGTGCCTTCGCCGACATTCCGGCGATCACCCAGTGCTCGATGTACAAGACCGAGCTGATGCAGGACGTGTCGGAGATTCACTTCCACAGCGGCACGCCGGCCAACATCGTCGAAGCGGTGCAGAAGGCCAACACGCTCTGCGCCATGGGCAATGCGCAGGAGGGCGTGGAGGTGCTGAAGGCGGCGATCTCCAGCCTGGGCGTGCCGGTGCGCGAGCACTGACCGTCGCAGCGATCCGGCGGATCGGCGGGCGTCCCTGCCCTGGCGGGGGCGCCCGCTTTCGCGTGCGCGGCGCCATGTCACTTCCGCCTCGGCGCCGCTTCCGCCAGAGTCGGCGCCAGGGTTCAAGGGGCGGCGGTTCCTCGTGCGAAGGAGGCCCTCGATGCGCGTCCTGGTCCTGCTGCTTCTGCTGCTGCCGCTCCTGCCGGGTGCGATCCGCGCCGACGACACGTCGGATGCCTTCCTGCGCCAGGCCTGGCTGATCACGCGGATGGAGCTGGATTCGGCTGAACTGGCGCGCCAGCGCCAGATTCGCGATCTGGCACCGCTCGCCGAGACCATGCTCGAGGACAACGCCTTTATCGGGCAGGAGCTGCAGGATATCGCCGCCCGGGACGGCGAGACCCTGCCGAACGACCTCGACGCTGAGAGCGAGCTGGTGCTGCAGGGGCTGCGCATCCTGTCCGCCGACGCATTCCGGACGGCCTGGCTGCAGCACGAGGCAACGGCGCACAAGCAGGCCCTGGCGCTCTATGGCGACTATGCGAGCAAGGGTCAGGACGAAGATCTGCGCAGCTTCGCGTCCGACACCGTGACGCAGATCCAGGCGCACCTCGACGCCATCACCGCGTTGCAGAAGGCCGCGGACTGACTGTTCAGCCGGGGCTGCGGTCCTTCGGGCTCGCGTGCATCGCGGCGCCCTGTCGCAGTTCGCCGGCGATGCGCAGCACGTCGGCCACCGCCGCCTCCAGCTTCTCCGCCAGCGCGCGCCGGTCGCCGGCCTCGTCGAACTGCACCTGCTCGATCAGCCCGGCCAGCTTCTCGCGGCCCAGCCAGGCCGCGTGGCGCGTCAGCTCGACCATGATGTGGTCGGGCGCCCAGAGCTGCATCTTCGCGGTCTTGGTGCGGTCGGGCCAGGCGAGGTCGCGGGCGATGTAGCCCGGCACCACGGTGATGCGGTCGCCCGGCTCCTCGAGCTGCCCGGCACGATGAAAGACATAGTCGCCCTGCATGAAGAAGGCATAGCCGGCGGCGGGAAACTCGGCCGAGATCACGCGGTTCGCCGGCAGCTCGGTGGTCCAGCCGTGCGTCAGCTCGATCTCGTCCCTGGCGCCGGTTAGCGCCATGGCCTCCTCGCGCGTGCCGTGGAAGTACTGGAAGCGGCCGCCCTTCAGCTTCCTCGGGTCGTTCACCATCATCACCGCGTCGAAGCCGAGGGAGTCGACGTGCCAGTTGTCCACCGCCTTCGTCGGGTCGGCCGGCGCGTAGTTCACATAGGCCTGGTACTGCGGCATGGGGTGCGGCGCCAGCGGCGTGCCGGCGATCGCCGACAGGTGGTCCAGCAGCTCGGGTGCGCGCACCAGGTCGCGGAGGAAGCGCGAGCGATAGACGCCGCCGGCCAGGAAGACCGACAGGCGCTTGCGCTGCGCCACGACGGCATCCTGCTTCAGTACCTGCAGCACGCTCTCCAGCGCGGCGACGCCCTCGTCCGACAGCAGGCGGAAGGGGCTGGTGATGGCGACCGGCGAGGGCGTGCGCGCCCGGTCGGCCGCGCCGTAGCCGAAGTCCGCCAGCGAGGTGATGCGCTCGGGCCAGGTCAGCGCCAGGTGACGGGCGGGATCGAACCGCGGCTCCTCGATCTGGCGCGTGATGTGGCCGGGTCGGGTGGCTGGCATGGCGAGGGCTTCGGCGAGCATGGGGAGGTGGGATCTCCGGCAGGTTGCTGTCTCGATCTTCGGAGTATGGCGCGTGGCCCGGCAAGAACCGGCGCCGCAGGCCCGTCCTGCGGCTGGCGCCTGTCTGGCGGCCGAGGCGGCCTTGGCGCTATCTTCCAGCCTGCCGAACCCGGAGGGCTGCGCCGTGTCGTTGCGCGGGCTGCTGCTGAGTCTCATGTCGCCGTCCCGCAGGGCGGCGGTGGAGGCGGATTCGCGGGCCTGGAAGGCCTCCTGCCCGCATTGCGGGCTCACCACCTCGATCTGGGATCTGGGCGGCCTGCGGTCCAAGGCGGCCGGCCGGCCGGTGACGAGCCGCCGTTGCCGCGGTTGCGGCAAGATCGGCGCGCATCGCCTGGCAAGGTCGCCGTGACGCGGGTCCCGCGGTGGCGCCGTCCTGGATTGCCGCGGTCGGCTGGCGCCCTGCCCGGGACCGCAGGGTGAACCGCGGCGAGGACAGCGACCTGGTGGTCCTGACCCACGCGCGGCAGGGGCTGTCTCAGCACAGTTTCCTGCGCGTGCTGATCGAGCGCTTCTGGCGGCCCGCCGGACTCGCGGTGGCGCTGCACCAGGGGCTCGCGCCGCCGCCACCGGGGCGCCGGGCGCTGCTGCACGTCGACCTGACCCGTGTGCCGCCGCCCTATCTGGCGCTGGCGGCGGACTTCCAGTTCTGCCTCAACGGCCGGGCAGCCGACATCTCGAAGCGAGCCGTCAGCCGCAACCTGGTGACGCGCGAGGACGACTACGACGGGCCGGTGATCGTGAAGACCGACCGCAACCACGCCGGCCGGCCGGAACGGGCGCTGGCGCTGGCCACGGCGGGGCGCTGGGCGAGGCTGCGCGAGCGGCTGTGCGCGCGCCTGCCGCCGGCCTGGTCCGGCCGGCTGCGCGATGATCGCTATCTGCTGTTCGAGCGCCGCGAGCAGGTGCCGGGCTGGATCTGGCGCCAACCGGCGCTGGTGGTCGAACGCCTGCTGACCGAACGCCACGGCGAGCTCTATGCCATCAACCGCTGGTTCTTCCTGGGACAGTGCGACCTGGTCGCGACCTCGCTTTCGCACAGCCCGGTGATTTCCGGTGGCGCCCAGCGCCGCCTGCCGCCGCACAGCGAGGTGCCGGCCGCGCTGCGCCAGCGCCGCCGCGAGCTGGGGCTGGACTACGGCAAGCTCGATTTCGTGATGATCGACGGCCGCGCCGAGTTGCTGGACGCGAATCGAACACCGGCCTCGGCCGATGTCTGGACCGAGCGCTGCCTCGACTACTGCCGTCGCCTTGCGCCCGGCATCGACGGCTTTCTCGGCGCGTGACCCTGGACCGGTGGTCCCGGCTGCGGAGCGGCCGGCCCTAGCGCGGCAGCGTGAAGCTGAGGATCTTGGTCTGGGATACGGCGGTCGCGGCGGCGAGCGGCAGGGCGCGGCGGAACGCCGGTTTCACGTAGACGGGCCTCGTCATGGCTGCAGATCCTCCCCGATTGTCGGGATAACCATACAGCTGTCGCTCGAACGGTCCAGCAAAAGCCGCCGGCGCCATTTGGGTGGGAACAGCATGGCCCGCCGGCCGAGTCGGGGAGGGCGCCGCGCAGCGCACCGTGGCGCGGCCCCGCCGGCGGCGCGAGCGCGCATGGTGGCGACCGCGCCGTGCCACCCCGGCGCACGACGAGGAGCCCGTGGGCTTGCGGCAGGACGTGGTCACTTGCCCGCGGAAAGGGGCCCCGGGAAATGAGCGTGCAGGAAGTCGGCCAGCAAGGCCGCGCAGGCGGCGGGATGGCTGCTGATCAGGAAGTGGCCGGCGTCCGCGACCACCGCCGTGCGGCGGTTGGGCAGGCTGGCGGCGAGCGCGTCGGTGATCGCCACCATGGCCGGGTTGGCCAGGGCACCGCGCGCCAGCAGCACCGGCACCTCGAGGCCGGCGTAGTCGACCGGGCCGGCCTGGAAGCCGAGGCAGCAGGGCCAGTCCAGCACGTTGGCCGGCGCGGTCAGGCGGCAGTAGTCCTGCACCGCCGCCGGCAGGGCGGCGAAGCTGCCCGTCTGGCCCCAGTAGTCGATGACGAGGCCCGGCGCGCCCGGATCGCCGGCCGCGACGGCGGCGGCGAAGCGGCGGCTGAGGTCGAGGGCCTCGGCGTGCAGGGCCGGGTGGCCAGTCCGCAACAGGGCCAGGGGATTGGCCTCGAAGAGCGCGAGGCTCGCCACCTCGACCGCCCCGGACAGGGCGGCGGCCAAGGCGACCGTGCCGCCGAAGGAATGGCCGACCAGGTGGACCGGTCGCTTGAGGCGCAGCGCGGCCTCGCGCACCACGGCGACTTCGTGTGCCATCGCGACGTCCGCGACATGGCGGCGCTCCGCCGTCGCGCCGTAGCCGCAAAGGCTGGTGCCGGCCAGGCACCAGCCTCCCGGCAGCAGCTTCTGCAGCGGCCGCCAGGCGGCCGGGGTCGAGAAGGATCCCGGCAGGAACAGCAGGGCCGGCCCCTCGCCGGAGATCACGAAATCGATGCTTGGCAAAGCACGGGCTCGCTCTGCTGCGGGACTGCCGCGGGACGAGCCCCATTCACCATCGGGGACGCGCGGCGGCGGGGAGGATGGAAGGGCCGGACAGACGCATGGTGTCAGCAGCATCGCCGGCATCCAAGTGCCTGTCGCCGGCATCGCCGGCATCCAAGTGCCTGTCGCCGGCATCGCCGGCATGGACGCGACCATCGCCCGCTCCAGCCAGCGAGCCCGGTGCGCCGCTCACCGGGTCGATGGTTCCGGCCAATGCTTCCCCCCTAATCGCCGGGGACGAGGTAGGGACCCTCGTCCTCCATAGAAAGGGGCGTGTTGCAGGGAGCATCCGACAGCCATTCCTTGTTGTAGCTCCAGCACCAGCTGTCGGTCGCGAGCACTTCGAAGCTGACCGAGGTCGCGCGCTCGTCCAGTCTGAAGACATCTCTCTGCAGCTTACCCATCGCATCCTGGACGCGCACGAAACAGGGCCTGCCGTCCGTGCCGTTGAACGACCAGGTCCGTCTCAGGGTCTCAGCGTCCTGACTCCGCGCGCCGCCGCAGCACTTGCCTTCCTCGCTCATAGTGCACCTCCACTTTGCTGGCCAAGGTCAGTTCCGAACGAGAGACCACGGCCTCATTCGTAGATCTTGCCTCCGGTGCTCGCGATGGTGACGCGGGCGCTGTAGGTCAAAGACGCGGGATTGCGACCGGGGATGTTGAACTCGAGAATCAGTTCCTCGGCCGAACCGCCGCGCTTCTCGATGCGGTTCACCCGCGTGGTGCGCGGGATCAGCCACATGCGATAGCCGGCGACGGTGTCGAAGCCGCAGCCGATCGCCGGCCGGCTGTTGTGCCAATGGAAGTGATACTCGGCCGGGATCGAAAGGCGGTAGCAGTGGCCTTGATAGCAGAAGCCGTAGGCGAGGGCTTTCTGATCGCGCTCCTGGTCGTCCGGCGCCTTGGGCGACGGTAGCGACAGGTCGACGCCATAGAGCACGATGTCCTGCACATCCGTGCGGAATGGCAGCGGCGGCGGGATGCCATCGATGCGTTCTGCTGGTCCAGACATGTCTTCCTCCTCTTCAGTCGATGATTGGGACGGGAACGGCCGCCAAAGCCTCTCGCCGGCGGTGACGCAACATGCAGCGATGCTGCATCTCGAAGGGCTCGGGCAGGCCGGGCACGCGGCGCAGCGGTTGCCCGGCCAGCGTAGGTCGGGCCTGGCGCGGCGGCTCCGGCGCTATGCCGCGCCAGGTAAAGCTGCCGCTCAGCCAGTGCCAGTTGCCGCGGTGGCCATTCAGCAGCAGGTCGGCGTGCAGGAAGGCACCGGCGGCGCGGCGAAAGGTCATGTTCTCGGGCGGCAGCAGCAGCCACGACAGCGCCAGGCGCTCGCCCAGGAAGTCGCGCGCGTCGGCCAGCGCTTGCAGGAAGAGTTCCGGCCGGCGCTGCAGCGCGCGGTCCAGCACGGCCGCCAGGTCCGGGGCCTCCTCGCTGCGCTCGCCCGCGGCGCGCGAGCGCGCGACGATCTCCTCGGTCACCGCGCCGAGTTGGTTCAGGCGCAGCAGGTAGCTCTCGACCAGGATGTCGAAGAAGGCGCCGGACAGCACCAGCGACGCGCTGTGTACCTCGCTGCCGGGCTTCAGGTCGCCGAGCTTCACGCTGTTGCTGACCTGCCGGATCTCGGTGCTGCGCGACAGCTCGGCGAAGCGGTTCAGCTCGTTCTCGACATAGAGATTGCCGCGGCAGCTTTCGATGATGCGCCGGCGCACGCAGTCGAAGTGCAGCAGCGAGACCAGCGCCGCGAGGTCGGCCGCCGCCTCGTGGAAGGCGCCGAAGCTGGGCGTGAGGGCCGCAGGCTCCGGCAGGCCGACCAGCGAGTAGAGCAGCAGGTGGCCGACTTCGTGCGCCACGACGTCGAAGCTCTGCGCGAAGGGCCAGAGCGTTCCGTCCGGCGCCGCGCCGAAGCCGGTCTCCAGGAAGCCGAAACCGGAATGCGCGTTGTCCCAGTCGAGGAAGGGCACCAGCTCCAGCGGGGCGGCGCCGAAGTGCCAGGGTATCCGGCGCCCGGCATAGCCCTCCCAAACCTCCAGCACGCGGCGCACCGTGGCATAGAGGTGCGCGGCGCCGAAGGCACGGGTGCCGGGCGCCAGCTCGTCGAAGCCGCCATCCGGACCGGGCAGCGGCCCGGGCAGGGTGTTGCCGAGATAGGGCGGCAGGTCCGGGTAGTCGTAGGGGCGCGTCTTGTCCAGGGCGTCGACGACGTGCATGCGCGCATCGCTGGGTCCGCCGCCGATGCCGAGGGCGTCACCGCCCAGCTCGACCAACTCGGTACGCTCGTAGCCGGGGACGAAGGGCGGCTGGGCGTAGAGCCGGAAGCGCGTCCTGCCCCTGGCGGCTCGACCCATGCCCTGCATTGGCGCCCCCGCTCCAGGTCGTCGAAGCAGCCGGACCGATAGTAGCGGCCGGATCGGTCGACTTCAATTATCACGTTATTCAAGCCGCGCCCCGGTCGCGCGACAGATGCTGCCGCAGCAGCGCCGCGACGTAGCGGTCGGCGCTGGCGAAGCCCAGCGACAGCGCCTGCGCGTTGGCGTCCTGCCCCGGCGGCAGGCCGAGGGCCGCGGCATGCGCCGCCACCAGTCCTGCCTCCGTCAGGCCGAGGTCGGCGAGGCTCGGCGCCTCGTCGGCCGCGGCGTCCAGCTGCGCCGCCGCCGCCGCGGTGACGCGCCGCAGGGCCAGCCATTCGGCGTCGCCTGCCAGCAGCTCGGGCAGGCGCCGCAGCAGCAGCGGCTCGTAGAGCGACACCAGGGCGGCGGCGTCGCCCGCGGCCAGCCCACGGCGGCGGGTCTCGCGCTCCAGCAGCAGCCGCTCCAGCGCGCGCGTGAGCAGCGCCTGGCGCAGCGGCGGATCGAGGCGGAGCTGGTCCTCGATGGCGGCCGTGCCCGGACCCGAGGCGGGTGGCGCGGCCAGCGCCACCAGCTCCAGCCAGTCCTCGGTCTGCTCGAAGCTGAAGCAGGGGACATGCGGCGGCGCGTCCTGCAGCGCCGCCAGGCGCGCGAGCAGCTCCCGCGCGTCGGCCTGCTTCTGGTCGACACGCCCCTTGGGCAGCCAGCCGGCAAGGCGGTCCAGCTCGTCCGGCGGCAGGCCGGCCGCGCGGGCATCGGCCAGCAGTGTCGGGTAGTCGCGCTGCTTGAAGAAGCGGCGCGCCGCGAGCGCCACCAGGGCCTTCCCGGTCGACGCGGCGATCACGCCGCGCTCGCCGGCGGCGGCCAGGGTGGCGCGCATGTTGACCAGCGCTTCACCCAGCGCCGGATAGCCGATCTCCGCCGGGCCGTGCAGCAGCGCCACCTCGTCATCCGCGCCGAAGGGCTGGCCGAGGAACGCGCCCTCGATGTAGGCACGGGCGATGGGGCCGACCGGCTCCATGCCGTAGGCCGCGAGCTCGGCGGCGCGCAGCGCGCCGAGCGAGGCGGCGCCCAGCACGTGAATGCCCTGCGACAGCGCCCAGAGGATCTCCTTGTGGCGCGGCGCCGGCACGGCTTCGAAGTAGCCGTCGATCAGGCCGATGGCGCGGGGGCATGGCTCCGTCGTCGCCGCGCGATAGACGTCGCCCAGGCCGGCCGGCGGCAGGCGCCGCACGCCCGGCGGCAGGCCCGCGTCCGGCGGCAGCGAGGGGCCGGCGAAGATGACGGCGGTCATGGTCGCGCCCCACGAGCCAGGGCACGCGGACCCGGGGCGAAAGCCGGGTGCGGCGGTGCCTCCAGGCCGGGGACCACGACGCGCAGCACCCGCACCTCGGGCAGCGGCGGCGGGAAGTCGACGACGATCGCCGGGCCCAGGCCGGCGGCGCCGAGCCGCGCGAGGATCAGCCGCGCCGCCGCCGCATCGTCCGCCACGCGCCAGGCGGGCAGATCGGCGAGACCCGGTGCCGGCGCGGCTGCGGTGGCCAGCCGCCGCCAGTAGTCCTGCTCGCGCGCCCGCTCGAGCGCCAGGTAGTCGAGCGGCAGGAGGTCGTCACGGCTGCCGGCGATGAAGGTGACGCGCGTCTGGATCGCTTCCAGCAGGGCGCCCAGCAGCGCCGCTTCGGGGTCCAGCGCGGCGGCGCTGCCCTCGGGCACATGCGCCATGCCGTCGTCGTCGCCGGCCGGCGGCACCAGGCGGCAGGCGATGGTGGCGACGCCGAGGTCGCTGGTGATGTCGAGCGCGACGACGCCGAAGCCGAGAGCCTCGACGTGCCGAAGCAGCTCGCGGCAGGCGCTGCCCTTCACCGTCGAGAGGTCCAGCCGCCGCCGCGCCGTGCCGGCGGCATCGGCCTGCCAGAGCGCGAGTGCATCGCGCTCCACCAGTTCCAGCAGCGCGTGGCGCAGCGCGGCCTCGCGCGTCGTGCCGGCGCCGAGGCCGTTGCTGCTCTGCGCGAAGTGGCCGGCGGAGACCGGCGAGGGCAGGGTGTAGTCGCTGTGGACCAGCTCGTAGGGCAGCCAGACGGCCTCGCCGTCGGCCAGGTCGCGGCCCTCGACCCACAGCAGGGCCTGGCTGTCGCGCGCCGCGGCGCCACGCCGCCGCGGCAGGCGCTGCAGCGGAACGGCTCGCGCGGAGCGGCTGAGGTCGGCCGCGGTGGCGCAGCGCAGCGGCAGCGCGTGACGCTCGGCGGCGGCGCTCTCCAGCGCCTCGAACACGGCGGCCAGCATGGCCTCCGCCAGCTTCAGACCCTTGCCCTGGCTCACCGCCAGCGAGCGGCCGAGCGGCCGCACGGCAAGCGCGACCGGTACACCGAGGCGATCGAGGCCGGTGATGTCGGCAAGCCGCGTGATGCCCTGCGCCGCCAGCCCCGGTCGCAGGCGGGCGAGCAGCGCTTCCGCCGCGGCGCCGTCCAGCCGGCTCATGCGACCCCGGCGGCGAGTGTCTCGAGAAGCTGCCGTGCCTCGGTCAGCTCCGGCGGGACCTGGCCCGCGGGCAGGTCCGCCACGGCGCCGCGCAGGATCGCCAGCGCCTCCGCGTGCTGGCTCTCCGCGGCCAGGATCGAGGCCAGCGCCGTTGCGGCACGCAGCGCCAGCATGGGATGGCGGTTGTGCTGGGCCAGCGCCAGGGCGCGGCGGGCGAGGCGCAGGGCCTCGGCGCGCTCGCCCAACTCGAGCTGCAGCAGCGCGCGGCGGCGCAGGATCTCAGGTCCCCAGTAGCGTACGCCGATCGGCTGGTCGGTGATCTCACCCAGTTCGCCCAGCGTGGCGAGGGCGCCGGCGGCATCGCCCGCGGCCGCCTGACCCTCGGCCAGCAGGGTGAGGAAGACGGTGAAGTCGTCCTCCTCGCCGGTGCGCCTCAGGTCGGCGATGGCGTGGCGCATCTCCAGCACGCCCTCGCCGCCCTTGCCGGCCATCGCGTCGGCCCAGCCGCGGAAGATGCGGGCCCGCGCCAGGTAGTGCGGCAACCCGCGTTCGACCGCCAGGCGTTCCAGTTCCCCGGACAGGGCCCGCAGCTCCTCGATCCGGCCCTGGTGCTGCCGGAGCGTCAGCGCGAAGTCGAGCAGGTGGGCGTGGCTGATGTCGTGCCCCAGCTGGCTGGAGAGCTGCAGCCCCCGTTGCAGCGAGTCGTCGGCGGCCGCCACGTCGCCCAGCGCCCAGTGCGCCAGCCCGGCGACGCCAAAGGCGCAGCAGGCCGCGTCATGGCCGCCGAAGCGCGCCGCCTGCGGCAGGTGGCGCTCGGCATCGTAGAGCGCCATGCCCTCGCTGATGTGCTGCAGGCAGCGGCCGATCTCTCCGTGGTTGAAGTGGCTGGCCCAGGCGGCGTGGTGGGCCTGCAGCAGCAGGTCCGGGTCGCCGGCTGCCGCCGCGGCCTCCCCCAGTTCCTCGGCCAGCCAGACGTGGCGCTCGTTGTCGGTCTCGGTGCGCCACTGGCCCCACAGTACCTCGAAGCGCCGCGGCGCCAGCCAGCGCGCGCGCTCGTATAGCCGCTCGACCTCGCCGCTGCCCGGGCCCTTGGTGGCGATCAGCACCGGTCCCAGTTCGAGCTGCAGGTCGAGCTCCAGCGACTCGCGGCGGGCCTGCTCGGCGATCTCGCTCATCGTCTCGAGGCCGCGCTTCAGGTGCCGCTCGCCCTCGCGCAGGGCCGAGCGCTCGACCGCACGGCGGCCGGCCAGCAGCCACTGCTCGGCCGCCGCCTCGAAGGCCTCGGCGCGGGTCAGGTGCTCGGCGACGATCTCGGGGGCGCGGCGGACTGACTCGGGGCGCAGGCGCTGCAGCGCCTCGGCGGCGCGGCGGTGCAGCTCGCGCCGGCGCCGGAGCGGGATGCTGCCATAGATGGCCTGTTCGACCAGGGCGTGGCGGAAGGCATAGGCGGCCTCGCCCGCGCCGCTGGCCAGGATCAGGCCGCGCGCCCGCATCTCGCCGATCGCCTCCTGCACCGCGGCGGGATCAATCTCGCCGATCGCGGCGACCAGCGGCGGCTCGAAGCCGCGGCCGAGCAGGGCGCCGATGTGGGCCACGGCGCGGTGCCCCAGGTTGTCCCCCAGGCGCGCCAGCAGCGAGCCTTCCAGCGTTCGCGGCACCGCGACGACGCCCTGCCGCAGCACGGTGGAGGCCAGTTCCTCGAGGAACAGCGGGACGCCGTCGCTGCGCAGCACGATCTCCTGCTTCACCGCCTCGTCGAGGTCCAGGTCGCTGACCAGGCTGTCGAGCAGCAGGCGCGCGTCGGCCGGGGCAAGGCGGTCGAGCGTAAAGAGCGAGCGGCTGATCGCGGCGAGCAGCGGCTGCCCCTCGGGGCGGGAGGTGGCGACCAGCAGCAGCGGCGCGTCTGTGGCGGCCCCGGCCAGCGCGTGCAGCAGGTCCAGCGTCGTCGGATCGGCGCAGTGGATGTCCTCGAAGATCACCAGCGCCGGCCGGCGTCGCGCCCAGCCGACCAGAAGCGCGGCCAGGTCGGCCACCACCTGGCGCAGCACGTCGCCCGCGCCGGCGGCGGGGGCAGCCTCCTCGGCATTGGCCAGCCAGCGCGCCGCCCGCTGCGCCTGCTCGTCGGGCAGCACGCGGTCGAGCGTGAAGAGCTCCAGCAGCGCCTCGAAGCGCTGCTGCGGCTGCGCCTCCAGCCCGACCCCGGCCGCGGCCAGCAGGTACTCGGTGACGGGATGCAGCGGGCTGCCGGCGAAGAGCGGCGAGGCGTGGAAGGTAATGACCTGGCTGGTCGCCGGGTGGAGTCCCTCCGCCAGGCTGCGTACCAGGCGGGTCTTGCCGAGGCCCGGCTCGCCTACCAGCGACAGCAGCGCGCCGCGCCCGCGGCTCGCCGCCGCCCAGGCGGTGCCCATTGCGGCCAGCACCTCGGCGCGGCCGACGAAGGGCGGCAAGCGGCGTCCTGCGGTGGTGGCCTGCCGCTGGCCGCGCGGCAGCGGCTGGTCGACGCGCCAGACCTGCTGCGGCTCGGGGAAGCCCTTCATCGCGCGCCGGCCCAGGTCGGTGAACGCGAAGGCGTCCTGCAGCAGGGCATGGGTCTCGGCGCAGACCACGACGCTGTCTGGCGGCGCCTCGGCCTGGATGCGTGCGGCCAGGTTCACCGCCGTGCCGAAGACGTCGACGTTGCCGTCCGGCAGCCGTGTGACCAGGGCGAGGCCCGTGGCGATGCCGATCCTGAGACGCAGGTTCTGCCGGTGGCGGTCGTTCAGCCGGCGCAGCTGCTGGATGCTGGCCAGGCCGGCGCGAACCGCGCGCTCGGGGTCGTCCTCGTGCGCCGAGGGAAAGCCGAAGATCGCCATGGCGCCGTCGCCCAGCGTCATCAGCAGGTGGCCCCCCAGGCGCTGCATCTCGGCCCGGACCGTGGCCTGGAAGTCGTTCAGCACTTCGCGCAGATCCTCGGGGTCGAGTCGGCTGACCAGCAGCGTCGAATCGACGATGTCGCAAAAGAGTATCGTTATCTGCCGCCGCTCCTGCTCGGCGGGCGCGGGCTTGGCGCCGGGCCGTGGCTTACCTGTCGGCTGGAGCGGCATCGTTGGGAATCGCCCCTCTTCGGCTGGAGACTGAGGCGGCAGCAGACTGCCGTCATCGGTCAGCCGGCGCTGTGAAGTATGTCGCAATCCCCGGGGCCGCCATAGATGGCAATCGCCGGCAATGGCGGCGGTCCCGGCGGCCCGCTCAGAGCCCCGGCGCCGCGTCCGGCCGCGGATCGCCCTGAAAGAAGCTGGCGGCCGGCCGGGCGTTCAGGAAGCCATAGACCAGCTCGCCCAGCGGGCGTTGCGGGCGCTGGTCCAGCGGCAGCAGCCAGGGCACGACCTCGCGCAGCGCGGCGTGCACGCGCGCCGGCACCGCGCCGAGGCGGCGGCGCGGATCCTGCAGCAGACGGATGTCGACCCAGTGCGCCGCCGTCAGCAGGTCCTGCGCCAGCAGATGGAAGCAGAGGTCGACGGCCTTGCGGGCATTGGCGGCCTTGAGGCGCGTCTGCGCCTCGAGGTCCTCGACCGTGGCGAAGAGCGCGAGTCCGGCCGGCGTCACCGGCGTCACCAGGCTGGCCAGCTCCTGCCAGAGGTCCATCGCCAGGAAGCCGTCGCCCGGCGGCAGCAGCGGCAGCCTTTCGGCACCCAGCACCTCGGCGGTCGTGACCACGGTGAAGAAAGGGCTGCGGAAGCGCTCGATGCGCTGGGCGATGGCGACGCCGGCGTTGGCCAGCGCAATGGTGAAGGCCTCGAGCTCGTTGGCCAGCGGATAGGGGTCCCAGTTGGCGTTCGAGAGCACATAACCGCCCTGGCCGCCGCTGAGCGGCCCGCCCTTGACCCTGTAGCGCAGGAACTGCGGCTGGCCGAGTTCCCAGCTGCTGTCCGGCGTCAGGCCCGGCAGCGCGGCGGGATTGTGGTCCGAGGCGTTGATCGACAGCAGCAGGCAGTCGCGCAGCCGCGCCCAGGCCTGCCAGGCCGAGCCCTGCCGCTGGCTGGCGGCGCGCAGGCTCTCCGGGTCCTGGATGATGCGCTTGGGATCCGCCTCCAGCAGGTAGCTGTCCTTCACCAGGCCAAGGATGCGGCCGGCGCACCACATGAGCCAGGGATAGGGCCGCAGGCGCTGTACCGGCGCCGCCAGCGCGGTGACGCTGGAGTTCATGCCGAGCAGGCAGAGAGCGGTGCCGAGGTCGGCCCAGTCCAGCAGGCGTTCCGCCGCCTCGACGACGAAGAGCGCCTGCGCCTGGGCATAGGCGTTGGTGCTGGTGAAGGCGGCGAAGTCTGCCGCCCGCGGCGCCAGCGGCTCGAGACCCGCCTCGGCCAGCGCCTGGGCCGCCGGCATGCGGATGCCGGCGCTATAGACCTCGCCCGCGCCGACCATGGCGCCGGCGATGTTGGACAGGATCGAGATGTCGGCCTCGCCGACCGTGCCGCGCGACTGCACCACCGGCGTGATGCGGTGGTTGATCAGCTGGGTGAGGCTCCGGGTCAGCGCCGGGCTCGCCGCCTCGTAGCTCATGGTGTTGGCGCGGATCGTCATGATCGCGCGCACCAGCGCCTCTTCGTGCAGCTCGGGCCCGTAGCCGCGGCGCGGTCCGCTGCAGAAGGCGCGGAGCTGCTGCCCCGCCAGGAAGGCGGCATTCTCCGGGCTGGTCGGATCGCCGTGGAAGATCGTGGTCTCGCGGTTGTCGCCGCCGCCGCGGTTGAACCAATAGACCGGCACGTCCTCGGCCGCGGCCTGCAGCAGCAACCCATAGGCATCGGCCGAGCGCCGCAGCGCCTCGGGGCTGAGGGCGACCTTGGCGCCGTCGCGCGCGACCCGCAGGACCTGCTCGATGGTGAGATCCCGGCCCGTCAAGGTCACGGTCTGGCCGGCGGCGGTCTCCCGGATGGCTTGATATCGCGGCTGACCCTGCATGCCATTCCCCCTGTCGCAAAGCGGCAAGGCAGCGAGTTAACCGAGGGGAGCGCCTGCGGGAAGCGCCCGAATGGCAAGGCAGTTCAGCGCAGGGACATGGCAGGCTTGCGGGCTCCTCCCGGCCCCCCGCCGTCCCTGCCGTCCGCCGACGGGCCGCCGCGGCGCGGGCTACTGCGGGTCGCCGTCGCCGGCACCGCCGCCGGACGAGGGATCGCCCGGTCCGGAGTCGCTGCCCGGATCCGACGGCCCGCCGGTCGGATCGCTGCCGGAGTCGTCGCCCGGATCGCTTGGTCCGGGCCCCGGGCCGGGGCCCGGGCCCGGGCCCGGCCCGGAACCATCCTGGCCGTCCGGGCCGCCCAGGTCGTTGCCAAGCGCGCCGGGGGCGGCGCCGGGGTCGGCGCTGACCTGGGCGAGGCAGACGTACTCGTCGCTGGCCAGCCAGCAGGCCAGCTGGTCGACCGGCACCGGTGCCACGTCGAGATCGACCGAGCCGTCCGTCTGAATGTGGGCCAGCTTGCCGGGCTCGACCTCGAAGGTCTGGCCGCTGCGCAGCGCCGTCACCTCGATCAGGCCGCTGACGGTGCCCAGCGCGGTGCCCTTCTCGCGGTCGATCACCACGACGAAATCGGTGCCGCGGATGCCGATCACCGAACTGGGGGTCTGGATCTTCACGCCGTCATGCGGCTGTCCGGCGGAGGAGATGAAGCGGAAGGCACCGACGCCAAGCTGCACCACGCCATCGCCATTGGCCGCCGAGGGATCGTAGAGGAAGCGGTCGAGAACGGCGCTGCTGGCGCTGCCGAGGCGGAACTCGGTGCCGTCGAGGAAGCGGATGGTCATGCCGCCGCCGTCCGCGGTCTCGACGTACTCGTCCTGCACGACCTCGGTGGCCAGCGCGAGCTCGCGCCGCACGCCGTCGGGCGGCATGCCGTGGGCCTCGCCGATCACCGCTTCGACACTCCCCACGGTCTCCGCCGCGGCCTGGCCGGCGAGCTGAAGAGACAGGGGCAGGGCGAGACCGAGCGTCAGGATGGTGTTGAGCCGTCGCATCGCGTTGCTCCTAGTTGGCGCCCGGCGAACTGCCGCTGTAGGCGCTCATGGTGTTGGTCGCGGCGTTGCCGGTCGCGCTTGCCGTAACGCCGTTGTTTCCCCCCAGGAGACCACTGCCCGCGCCGTTGCCGGCGAGGCCGAGGTTCACGCCACTGCCGCTCACCGTCGCGGTGATGTTGGCGTGGCTGTTGTTCTGCTGGTTGACGATCGCCGAGGACGGCATGTCGCCGCCGGGCGCGCGCAGCGAGATGGCGTTGCTGGCGACGTTGCCGTAGGCCAGGGCCGAGACGCTGTTGTCGCGGGTGGTCACCGTGGTGCCCGGATAGTCGCCGTTCAGCGACACCTGGATCTGGCCGCCGTTCACGGTGCTGTTGATCTCCAGCGGCCGATCGGCCGTGCCCTGGTTCACCTGCCGGTTCAGGATCGCGTAGTCCGCCGTGACCGTGGTCGCGCCGCCGGTCACGGGCGCTTCCTCGGTCACCACCCCAGGCGTGCCGTCGAAGCCCTGGAAGCTGCCGGTGGCTGTCGCGGTGATCTGGTTCAGCACGGCATTGCCCAGCGCCATGCTGCTGATCGCGTTGCCCTCGACGACGATGTTGGTGGCCGCGGCGGCGTCGCTGCCCGGGCCGGCGTTCAGCTCGATGGCGATCGCCGCGCCCTCCAGGGTGGCGCTGACGTCGCCGCTGTTGCCTTGGCGGCTGAGGATCTGGCCGCTGGCGGCCAGGGTCACGGCGTTCAGCGTGATGACGTTCTGCGCCACGTTGGCGCGTGCCTCGCCGACCAGCGCGTTGTTGCTGATGACCAGCTCGCTGTTCTCGAGCTCGCCGCCGGAGATCACCTGGATCCCGGCGTCGCCGCCGAGATAGGCGGTCACGGCCGGCCCCGGCCCGCCGCCGAACAGCTGCCACTCGTTGCGCTGGCTGCTGGTGATGAAGACCGAGCCCAGCACCGCGAGGTCGAAGTCGGTGTTGTTGGCGTTGTGCAGGATGGCGAGGCTGGGTGGCGTGTCGAGCGCCGCCAGCAGGCTGGTGGCGTCCAGCGTCACCGCGTTGGCCACCACGTTGGCGGCGGCCGTGGCGCCGAGCTGGTTGCCGTCGACGACGATCGTGCTGGCAGTCATCGCCGGCAGCAGCACACGGATCGGGTTGTCGACCGAGAGCGCGCCGGCATGGCTCTCGCGCTCGGGCAGGTCGGGCTCGTTCTGCGCCGGCACGAAGCCCTGTCCGCTGCCCTGCGCCGAGACGATGCCGGCCAGCGGACCGGAGCTCTCGCCCTCGACCGCCGCCAGAGTCGCGGTGTCGATCTGGATAGTGTTGCCGGCGTCGTTCAGCCGGGCCTGGGCCACCACGCGGTTGCCTTCGACCTGCAGGGAGACGTTCTCCAGCAGGCCGGTGGGATCGCCCTGCAGGGTCACGTTCACGCCGCTGCCGCTGAGCTGGGCGTCGGCGTCGCCTTCGTCCGCCGTCTGGTCGTTCAGCAGCGCGAAGGCGGCGTTGACGTAGCTGTTGTGCCGCGTGACGCGGAAGCTGTTGAACCGGTAGCCCTCGACCAGGCCGCCCAGCGACAGGGTCGGGTCGGCGGCGTCGTAGAGCGAGTTCCAGCCCCCCGCGGCCAGCTCGCCCGCCTGCAGCGTGATGCCAAGGTTGCTGCTATTGATGCCGGCCACCGCCAGCACCGCGTTGTCGCTGACCGCCACGGTGGCGGCGAAGGCGACGGCGTCGACCGCCGTGGCGTCCAGGGTCAGCACCAGGCCGCTGTCGGACAGGCTGGCCAGCACCGACTGGTCGTTGTCGATCTGCACGCCCAGCACCCCGACCGAGCCGGTGAAGCGCCCGGTGGCGTCGAGCTGCGATATCGACTGGTAGCGGTTGCCGGCGGCGCGCGCCTCCAGCAGGTTGCCGTTGGCTCCGAGCGCCAGTGTCAGGTTGCTGGCGTCGTCGCGCGGCCCTTCCAGCGTGACGCTGCCGACGATGGCGCTGTCGGCCACCACGGCCCGCACGCCGGGCACCAGGAAGTCCTGCTCGCCGTGGCTCGTGGCGGCGGAGTTGAGCACCTGGTAGCTGATCGCCGCGGCGCCGGCGCTGGCGCCGAAGGTGTCGCCGTCGTTGGTGGCGCCGCGGAAGCTGGAGAGGCTGGCGCCGGCATTGTCGACCGCGCCGGCCGGGCCCAGGGTGGCGAGGTCGAGCGCCAGGTCGCCGGCGGCGAAGTCGATGTCCGCGGTCCCCGCGTTGCCGTTGGTCCGCGCGCTGACGATGTTGCTGTCGAGCGCCAGCTCGGCCGACTGGTCGCCGACCGGCGCCAGCAGGTCGAGGCTGGCGCCGATGGCCGTGCCGCCGGCGTCCACGCGTGCCTCGAACTCCGGCGCGCTGACCCACTGCCAGTTCAGCCGCGCCACCGTGACGTCGACAAAGGTGGCGATCTCGCCGTCGGCGGCGTCCAGCCGGTTCTGCAGCACCGAGTCGTTGTTGTTGCCGTTGGCGGCGGCCTGCAGGCCGTTGCCGTCGAGCGTCAGGCTTGCAAAGGCGGCCGGGGTCGCCAGCGTGCCGGCCACCGTGCTGTCCAGCAGCAGGGCGTAGGCGACGGGGTCGATCGCCTCGCGCCGGTTGGCCGACTGCCGCGAGACGATGACGTAGTCGGCCAGGGCCGAGCGCAGGCCGAGGCGCTCCTGCAGCAGCAGGCTGGTGTCGCCGGCGCCCTGGTCGAGGGGCGTCTGGGTGCCTTCGAGGGCGAGCGCCGGCACGAAGGCGATCTCGCCGCGGGCCGCGTTGATCGTCGCCTGGGCGCTCAGCAGGCTGTCGTCGAGCGCCAGCGCGAAGCTGTCGAGCGCGGCGGCGGCCTGGCCCGCCGTGCCGGCGGTGACGCTGCCGAGGATCGTGTTGTCGAGCAGCAGCGCGGTGATGCCCTGGCCCAGGAAGTCGCTGTCCGGGTCGCTGGTATCGTCGCTGTTCTGCTGGTTCAGCAGCAGCGCGGTGCCCTGGTAGAGGCCCGGGCCCGTCTGCGTGCCGCCGGCGCTGGCGATCTCGTTGCGCAGCAGGATCGAGCCGTCGTTGGCGTTGCTGCCGGCCCGCGCGATGATCTGGTTGGCGTCGAGCCCGGCGCGGCCGCCCAGGAAACCATCGGCCACGCCCGACAGCGCCAACTGGGTGATGTTGCCGCTGCTCAGCGCCGTGGCTGGCGGCAGGCCCGGGTCCTGCGGCACGTTCGGGTCGCTGCCGAAGCCGGCGTTGATCTGGCTGCTGGCGACCGAGAGGCTGGCCTGCAACTCGACCAGCACGGTGCCCTGGTCGTCGTATGAGGCCGGTCCGGCCGGAGCGCGCAGGTCCAGGCTGGGGACCAGCTCGATCGAGCTCAGGCTGCTGATGAAGGCGCCGTCGGCCAGGATTGCCGCGGCGTCGAGATCGATCGCCACCACGGCCGGCGCGTCGACCAGCAGCGGCAGGCCGACGAGGTTGTCGAGCGCGGTCGCCAGCAGGCTGGCGTCGTGCAGCGTCGTGCCGGTCAGGATGCCGGCGCCGGCGATCGCGGCGCCGGGCGGATCGGCCGGCACGCCGGGCAGCTGGCCGAGCAGGGAGGTGCTGCTGTTGCCGCGGGCGACGGCGAAGAGCTGGCTGCCCTGCAGCGCGGCCGAGAACACCAGGTCGGCCCCGACCGAGATGTCGAGCTGCACGACGTTGCCGTCCTGCTGCGTCAGCGCGCCGCTGGCGACGGCGTCGAGCAGGGTCAGGATGCTGTTCAGCGAGTCCCCGGCCTGCGTGGTCGCGACCGTGCCGCCGATCAGCTGGTTGGGATCGATGGTGATCACGCTCGCCACCTCGGCGCCGGCGCGCATCGACAGCAGGCCGGCAGCGCACAGCGCCGTCGTTGCCAGGGCCAGTCGTCTGGTCGCAGCGCGATGCATCATGGCTTCCTGCTCGAGATAGCATACCATAATATGCGAGAGCCGCCGCCTCCGCGGCGGTCAACGGTTCGGGAGTCTGACGATAGGATGGTGATCGGCGATCTTGTCCGGCGGGCGGCATTGCTTGCCGCTGTCCTTGCGCTCACCGTCCCGCCGCAGCCGGCCGCGGCCGATTCGGGCCGGGTCATCGTCGAGCAGGCGCGCGACGGCAAGTACTTCGTGATCCAGGGCACGCAGTTCCAGGCGCGGCAGTACTGCCGCCGGGTCAACACCGGCGACGAGGTGACCTTCCTGACCGGCAGCAGCGATGGACGCTGCACGATGGCCACCTTTCTCGACCTGAACAGCGGCGAGAAATGCGAGGTCTTCTGCAGCGAGCCGCTGCGCGAGATGCCCTGACGGTGGGATTGTCGGCCTTGCCAGGGCGCCAGCCGCGACGATCGGATGCCGGGCGTCACGACGGCTAGCCCTCGCCGGCCAGGATCTTGAGGAAGGCCGCCAGCGTCTCGATGTCCGGCAGGCCGGACTCCGGCAGGCCCTTGGCCTTCTGGAAGCTGACCAGCGCGGCCCGGGTGGCGGCGCCGAACAGGCCGTCCGCCTCGCCCTTGTAGTAGCCGAGAGTCTTCAGCTGCTGCTGCAGCAGCACCAGCGTCGCCTGCCAGAGCTCCAGCGTGCGGTCGCCATCGGTGATCTTGACGATCTCGCTCTGGCTGCTGACCGCCATGGGCTTCAGCAGGCCGATCAGGCTGTCGGCCGCGCGCTCGACCGACACCGAGGGGTTGTTGGCGCAGACCCGGTAGAGCAGCGTCGCGGCGGCATTGGCATCGACCACCGGCAGCACGCTGTAGGTATCCGCCTGGATCAGGTTGGCGCGGCTGATGTAGCCCTGGAACCAGCCGACGTAGAGCAGCGCATCGCGGGCCTTGCTGTCGACCAGCCCGCGGAACTCGGCGCAACTCCGCACGCCTGGGCCGATGACGGCGAACTCGCCCTTGCCATCGGCGGCCTCGGACGCCGCGCTGCCGGCGAGCAGCAGCGCGACGCCCAGGATCGGACCAAGGAAGCGCATCAAACCATGCCTCCACTCAAAGCATCGGGCTCGCGCATCGCCCTCAGAACGAGGAGGTGCGGGTAAAGGTCTGCCCCGGCGCCCCGATCACGCTGCTGCTCGAATTGATCGACGCGGTGGCGCCGATCACGTTGCCGGAGAAGCTGGCGCCGCCGCCCACCAGGCTGTTGGCACCGCCGCCCAGCGACGCCGTGATGCTGGAGTCGGTGACCGAGGCGCTGACCGCGGCGCCGGTGGCATGCTGCACGCTGACCAGCGTCGCGCTGGGCAGCCCGCCGGTGCCGCCCGAGGCGGTGATCGAATTGGCCGCGAGGTTGGCACTGGCGTTGGCGGAGATGCCGTTGCCGGAGAAACTGAAGGTCCCGGCCGTGGTCTGCCCGCTGGCGTTCAGCGCGATCGTGGCATTGCTGGTGGCGGCGGCAATCTGCTGCGGTGCGTTGGCGGCGCTGTAGGAGGTCTGCGTGTTGAGCACCACCAGGTTGCCGTTGGCATCGAGATCGCCGTTGTTGATCACCACCGTGCCGGGCGTGCCCAGGACGGCGACCGGGGCGCCGGGGCCGCCGGACTGGGCGGTACCGCCGAACCCGGTGGCGCTGGCGGCCGTCAGGCTGTTCGTCGCGTTGCTGCCGAAGGCCGACGAACCGATCTGGTTGCCGAGCATCGACACCGAGATCGTGTCGTTGGCGGTGCCGGTCAGGTTGGTCTCGATGTTGGAAAGGTTGTTCAGCGCGAAGACCGACCCGCTGTTGATCTGGTTGTTCAGCACGCCCGCGTCGGTGCCGCCCCCGCTGGCCGTGATGGTCAGCGCGTTGGTGGCATCGTTCGCCCGCGCGCTCGCCAGCATCGCATTGCCGGAAACGCCGAGCGTGCTGTCGGTCAGGTTGGCTGGCGTGACGCCGTCGCCGACCGAGAAGGTGAGCGAGTTGCCGCCGGTCGCCAGGTCGGCGTTGCCGAGGATGGCGATCGTCGCCGGGCCGCCGTCGAGCGGCGCGTCGTTCGGGCCGGGGTCCAGCGCCTCGTTGCGCTGGCTGTTCATGATGAAGGCGCCCGTGCCGACGACGTCGAGCTGGATGTCATCGGTGGCCGAGGGGCTGGTCACCGCCAGGTTGGTGCCCGTCGGCAAGGCGTCGAAGGGCGCCAGCGTGTTGGCGCTGATCGTCAGGCTGTTGTTGGCCAGGTTGGCCGCGGCGTTGGCCAGGGTCCGGTTGCTGTTGATGGCGAGGTCGCCGCCGTCGGTCGTGGGCACCGTGACTTTCAGGTTGCTGTCGATGGTGTTGGCCAGGATCAGCCCGCCGGCGCCGAGCGCGAGGTTCTCGAGATCGGAAACGTCGGGTGCCGCGGCGTTGGTGTTGACCTGCTGCGAGACGATGCCGGCGAAGGCGCCGAGGTCGACCGTCGAAACCGTGGTGGCCACGTCGATGGTCGTGCTGTTGGTCGCCTGGTTGCCACGGCTCTGCGCGCCGATGGTGTTGCCCATGAAGGACAGCGTGAAGTCGTTGAGCGCACCTGCCCCGCTGTCGGCGATGGTCACCGTGACCTCGACGCCGTCGACCGTCGCCAGGGCGCTGCCCTCGGCATTGAACTGATCGGTCAGCGTGGTCAGGCCGGAGTCGGCGCGCGCCCGGTTGCGGCCGGCGATCTGCGTCGGATCGGTCGACCCGTAGATCCTGGCGTTGTTGTCCGTCCCGTCCGCGCCGAGCTCGGCGGTTAGCGCGGTGATGCTGTTCTGCGTGGAGATCGAGTTGATGCTGGCCAGCGCCGTCGCGCTGTTGCCCTCGACGCCGAGCTGCAGGTTGTCGGCGACCGGGGTGTCGAAGCTGAGCAGCACGCTCAGTCCGCTGTCGCTGAGGCTGGCGTCGGCATTCTGGCCGCTGGCCTCCTGCACCGCCAGGATCGCGCCGGTGCCGGTGAAGCTGCCGACCGCCGTCAGGGCGTTCAGGCCGGCGAAGGAATTGCCGGCCGCGCTGGCGCTGAGCTGGTTGCCGGTAACGTCGATGGTGCCGTCGCCCAGGCCCAGGCCGTCCGCCGGCGGGTTGGTGTCGGTGTTGACCGAGACCAGCAGCGCGCTGGCGCTGACGCTGGCCGAGATCGAGGGCGCGGTGACGTCGCCGCCGGCGAGGTCGAGCTGCTGGTAGCTCAGCATCGCCGCGCCGGCCGAGGCACGGTAGTTCTCGACGTCGGCGGCCTCGCCGTTGACGCTGTTCAGGTTGGCGGCGTCGTTGGGGTTGGCGCCGTTGGCGAACTCCATGGTCAGGTCGAGCGCGGTGAAGCTGGTCTGCGACTGCGCCTGGTTGCCGAAGGCGGAGGCGGAGACGGCGTTGCCGGCGAAGGCCAGGCTGGCGCCGGTGAAGCCGCCGAAGGGATCGTCCAGGACCGGGCTGCCGCCATCGCTGCCGATCAGCAGGTAGACGTAGCCGTTGGTGACGCTGGCGTCGATCAGCGGCGCGGCGGCGTACTGGTAGTTGAAGCTGGCGCCGACCCCGTCGATCGAGGTCGCGCCGCCGTCGCCATTGCCCAGGATGTTCAGATTGCCGTTGGCGCCCGCGGTGGCGGCGATGGCATTGCCGCTCATCGCCAGGCTGCTGGAGGCCGACACGTCCTCGATCGTCGTGCCGATCTGCGACAGGTCGAGGGTCGCGCTGGCCGCCTGCGGCGTGCCGGCGTCGAAGTCGGCGGCCGCCTGGATGCTGCTGACGGCGTAGTCCGCCTCGACCCGCTCGGGCGCGCCGCCGGTCATGCGGATGATCTGGTTGGTCGGCTCGTCGAGCACGCCGTCGAGCACGAGGCCGCCGGCGAAGGAGACCTCGTTGCGGGCCGAGTTGATGATCGACTGCGCCGAGATCGCGTTGTCCTCGACCGTCAGGGTCAGGCCGTCGGCGGTGCCGATGTCTGCCGGGCCCAGGGCGCCGACCTGGAAGTTGAACAGGATCCTGGCGCCGGTGGTCAGCAGGTCGATCGAGCTGTCGATGCCGGTACCCTGCAGGTCCTGCGAGGCCTGCAGGTTGGTGACGAAGGCGGTGCCCAGGAAGCTGAGCGCGCCGGCGTCGGTGATCAGCACCGAGTTGTCGGCGTTGTTGCTGTTGGCCTCGACCTTGATGGCGTTGCTGCTCAGATCGAAGCTGCCACCGAGCGAGAGGTCGCTCGGCACCGCCGCATCGTTGATGCGATTGAACAGGATGCTGGGATCCGTGAGGCGGGCGATCATATCGTCCGGCCCACCGGAGGAGTCGCTGGTGAAGTCGGTGTTCAGCTGGACGCTGGCGACCGAGAAGGTGGCGCTCTGCGTGGTGGTGGGTAGGCCGAAGTCGACGCTGCTGGCACTCGCCGGTACCTGCAGGTCGGCCGAGGAGGGCACCTCGATGGAGCTGAGCGAGCGGTTGAAGCTGGCGCGCGCGCTGATCGAGTTGTCGGTGAAGGTGGCGGTGGTGGCACCCTCGCCGAGGACCTGGGCCTGGATCAGCTGGCTGACCGCCTCGGCATAGAGGCCGACCTCGTCGCTGACCTGGTCCTGCAGGACGGCGACGCCGTCGATCAGGAAGCCGACCGGCGCTGCCGGCAGCAAGCCCACCAGGTTCAGGCTGTTGTTGGCGCTGCCGATGGCATAGATCGCGTTGCCGGTGAAGCTGTAGGGCGCGGGATCGACGCCGATGGTGACGTCGCCGGCAGCGTTGTTGTCGACCAGGCTGGCCGAGGACGACGACTGGTGAGCGCTCAGCGGCGTGCCCACGGCGTCGATCGAGTTGCCCGCGTTCGCGCCGGCGATGTTGCCGGTGACAGCCAGGGGATCCGAGATCAGATCCAGGGTGAAGTCGGTCACGGTCTGCGCCGCGGCCTGGCCGCTCGTACCGAAGGCCAATGCCAAGAGGCTGGCCGAACCAATGAGGGTCGAGCGTGTGAAGTTCCTGTTCGCCATGGTCATGCTCCCGCCTGGGCATGCAACGGCAGGGCCGTCACATGAAATGAGCCGATACCTGTTCCGCTATAAGGGGCGGCCTGACACCGCTCTTGCTACTGTTCGCCGGTGGCCGAGGCGCCGCTGTTCTCGCTGGTCAGCAGCGGCGGCTGCGGCTCCTCCTGATCCTCGGGCAGCGTGGCCGACGCGTCGGGCGCGCTCTCTGCCGAATTGCCGCCGTCGCCATTCTTGTCGCGCGGACCGATCGCCGAGGGGTCCTTGAAGTAGTCGGACACGCAATCCTGGTAGAAGACCTTGGTGGCCTTGCCGAGCAGATCGAGGATCGCCAGCTCGAGCGTGGTGCGCACGCCGAGCTGGATCGGCTCCTGGTTCTTCACGCCGGCGTTGATGTCGACCAGGGTGGTGTTGAAGAAGCGGAACAGCTCGAAGCCGACTTCGTAGCCGACGATCTGCTTCTGCAGGCTGGAGGTCGCCACCACCAGCAGGTTCTTGGTGTTGACCATCCGCAGGTCGACCGCGACGCTCATGGTGAAGGTGCGGGCGCGCGGTCCGACCAGGTCGGCGCTGCCTTGCAGGCCGCCCGACTGGATGTTGTAGTTCACCTCGGTGATGCCGCCGACGATGTAGTAGTCGGAATCCAGGATGGTGCCGCCGTAGTAGGGCTTCCAGGGCACCACCTGGCCGTTCACCTGGTAGTTCCGCCCGTCGCCGAGCTGGCGCTTGTCCATGTAGGCGAGCTCGAGCTCGGCAACCCGGGTGTCGAAGCGCTCGTGCAGCTGCACGGCGCTGCCCAGCTTGCCGAGGGCGGAATAGGCCATCAGCGGGCCGCCCTGGGACACCACGGTGCCCTCCAGGTCGCTGGCCTTGCCGGTGTAGTCGCGGATATCGCTGACGCCGATCGACAGGTGCACGCCGCTCTGTTCCAGCTTCTGGCCGTAGCAGGCGTAGGCGTCGCTGAGCGGCGTGACGTTGTTGCGGACGGCTGGGCCGAACACCACCGGCGCCTCACCCTCGCCGATGAAGGTGTGGCTGATGTCGGCGCAGGCCCCCAGCGACACCATCAAGGCGCCCGCGCTGGCCGTCCCGGCGATGCGCGCGCCGATACCCTTCCTAGTCGCCATTCACTCCGATCCTTGCTCCCGGCGGCGAGCCACTCAGGCCGCCGCTTCCCCATCCCTGTCGTTACTTGCCGGTGAAGGTGCAGCCCTGGCTGTCCGTCACCTGCGCGGTCTGCGTGCCGCTGTTGGTCTGGTTGTTGTTCAGTGCCTGGTTGACCGTGCCCGAGGTCGTGGTGGTGCCGACGGTCACGTTGCTGGTGTTGTTGCTGGCGCCGGCAGTCAGGGTCGAATCGGTGTTCGACTGGCCATTGGTCAGCAGGTCCTGCGCGTTGTAGTTCGGACCGTTCGGGCTGTAGGTGTTGTTGTCGTCGGAGCCGATCGAGAAGTCCGAACCGGTGTTGTTGCTGCCGCCGCTGTTGGTCAGGTTGTCAAGCGTGGTGGCGCTGCCGACGTTGTCGACGCTGTTCACCAGGCTGGCGCTGGTGGTGACCGTGTTGTCGGCGGTGTTGCCGATCACCTCGGCCGAGTTGTGCACCGCGGGGACGATATTGGCGTTGCCGGCCTGGCCGTCCTGCGTGTTGGTCGCCAGGTTGCCGGTGGCCGAGGCCTGGACCGTGCAGTTGATCTGATCGCCGGCGAAGTTGGTGGTGTAGTTGTTGGTCGTGTCGAGATTGTCGTAGTAGCCGTTCTTCTTGCGCTGGATGATGTCCAGAACATAGGCGTTGTTCAGCCGGTCGCCGGTGGTGCGGAACTGCCAGGAGCGGTTTTCTTCCTGGCCATTGCCCCAGGCCGAGCTGCAGAGGCAGGTGCCCGCCAGCAGACCGAGGATCAGAGTGCGAATCATTCCGAAACCCTCCCCATTCGACCGGTCGTCCGCTCCGCCGTCGTGCCGCGCTCGGCAATCGACGGCTGTCTCGACCTGCGAGCTCCGATCAGCCTATCCCGATATGAGGAACGCAAGGCCGCGCCGTCCTGGACGGCATGCGTCACCGCATATCCCATAAATCCTATCTAGTTGGGATAATTTCACAACCGACGATTCGCCTGTTCAGCTAAGTTTTTGTCAAAACTGATCTAAAGGGGTTGACGCGGTGCCCGTTTTGCGTGCGGCCAACCAGTGGCGGGCACAATTCTTTATGGATTGCCGTTACTTCAACGCGGCCTCGGCGGCACAGTCCCATTAATAAGATATGCAGACCGCCGCGCCGCGCCGGCACTGACATCGGGAAGACGGACCGCGCTGCGCGCACCACGGACCCTGCCGACGCCCGCCTGTTCGCCTCCCCGGCTACCGGCCTTGGCGCTGCTCTGCCTGGCTGGCCCGGCAGGCGCGACCCTGTGCATCGCGTGTCAGGCGCGTGCCAAGGATCCTGCGTTTCGTGGCAAGGCTCCGCGCAGGCGGCACCTTGGGACCGGCGGGTGCCCGGCGATGAGCGGCACAGTTTCGATGGGACGATTGGCGGACCCGGCGAGATTCGAACTCACGACCTCTGCCTTCGGAGGGCAGCGCTCTATCCAGCTGAGCTACGGGTCCACTGGGCCTCGGGCGGCCCTGCCGGCCGAGGCGGCGGGACCATACTTGATGTGCCGCCGGGGTGCAAAGGGCCTTCTGGCGCCGCGGCTTGACCGGCGAGGGCGCCGTCGCCACGCTGCCGGCCGGGTACGCCAACGGGGAGAACGACATGGACGGCGCGACGACACTGACCGGCGGCTGCCTCTGCGGCGCGGTGCGCTATGAGACGCGGGGCGAGTCCTTCCTGGTTAACCACTGCCATTGCCACAGCTGCCGCAAGAACAATGGCGGGCCGGTCGTGACCCTGGCGGGCTTCAAGGCCAGCCAGGTCACCTTCAGCGGCGCGCCGCGGCGCATCTACAACTCCTCGCCCGGCGTCTCGCGCGCCTTCTGCGGCACCTGCGGCACACCGCTGACCTGGGAAGGCGACAGCGGCAGCCTGGGGGCCATCGTCGAGCTGCACATCAGCACCTTCGACCAGCCGGAGCGCCTGGTGCCGAGCGCGCATGCCTTCTATTCCGAGCGCATCGCCTGGTTCGACGTCGCCGACGGACTGCCGCGCTACAGCGGCTTCGTCGACGGCAGTACGCCGCTGCGCCACGGCCCGGCGGACGAGGGCCTGCCGACGACCGCCTGAGCGGCGACAGGTCCCTCGGGCCGCGCCTTGCCGCCCTACTGCAGCGGCGGGATGAACTTCTCGCGCTCGGCGTCGGTGAGCTGGCGCGGCACGTCGGTGCGGGCCATGGAGACCAGGTTGGCGCCGGTGAAGACGCGCCAGAGGCGGGCCCGGCCGTCGCGCCCGCCGGTCACCAGCTCGCGCCCGTCCGGGCTGAACTCGGCGTCGAGAATGGAATCGCTGTGGCCCTCCAGCGTCGAGACCAGGATGCCGGTCTTGGCGTCCCACAGGCGGGCGATCTTGTCGTTCGACACCGTGACGATGTGGTCGCCCTCGGGGCTGAAGGCGATCTTGTTCACCGTGGCCGAGGGCACCGGCAGGATGAAGAGCTCCTTGCCCGTGGCGATCTCCCAGACCCGCGCGGTGCCGTCGCCGCTGGCGGTGGCGAGCAGCCGCCCGTCGGGCGAGATGGCGCCGTCCCAGATCTCCTTCAGGTGGCCCTCGAAGCTGCGCAGCAGCTCGCCCGTGCCGGCGTCCCACAGCTTCGCCGTGCCGTCGGCCGACATGGTGGCGATGGTCTTGCCGTCGGGGGTATAGAGCGCCTCGTTCACCCAGCCGCTGTGGCCGCGCAGGGTCAGCAGCGGCTGGCCTGTCGTGGTGTCCCACACGATCGCCGTGTTGTCGTCCGAGCCGGTGACCAGTCGCGTGTTGTCGACCGGGTCGAAGCGGCCGGAGTTGACGCGGTCGGTGTGGCCCTTCAGCAGCGAGATGAGATCGGCGGTCTTGCCGTCCCACACGGCGACCTGGCCCGACTGGTCGACGGTCACCAGGCGCTGGCTGTCGGCGCTGAACTGCGCGTCATAGACCGGGCTGTAGTGCGAGATGGTGGAGACCTCGCTGAACTGGTCGGTGTCGCGCAGGATCGCCGTGCCGTCGGTCGAGGCGGTGATGAGCCGCTGCCCGTCGGGACTGAAGATGGCGCGCACGATGTGCTCGCGGTGGCCGGTCAGCAGCCACTCGCGGCGCCCGGTCTCGGCGTCCCAGACCTGCAGGTTGACATAGCCGCCGCCGATCACCCACTTGCCATCGGGGCTGAAGCTGACGTCCCAGAACTCGTCGCGCTCGTTCTCGATGGTCAGCAGCCGCTCGCCCGACAGCGGGTTCCACAGGCCGGCGGTGCCGTCCTCGGACACGGTGGCGACCGACTCGCCCCGTGGCGCCCAGGCGGCGGCATAGATCGGCGCGGTATGGCCGTCCAGGCGCGCGATCTCCTTGCCGTCCTTGGCCGACCAGACGACGCCGTGACCGCCCTGGTCGAAGGTGGCGACGCGCTGACCGTCGGGCGAGAACTCGGCATAGCGGGCCTCGAAATCGTGCGGCAGGCGCGCCACCTCGTTGCCGGTGTCGAGGTCGTAGAGCGCGCCGCCGTCCTTGCCGGCCACGGCCAGTCGCTTGCCGTCCGGGCTGAAAGTGGCGTGCCAGGCGCCATAGTCGAAGACCTGCACGACGCCCAGGCTCTTGCCCGTGGCAGCGTCCCACAGTGCCACCGAGCCGTCGTCGGAGGCGGTGATCACCGCCGTACCGTCGGCCGAGAACTCGGCATAGTTCACCCAACTCGTGTGCTGCTGCAGGGTGAAGAGCGCCTTGCCCGTCGCGACGTCCCAGATGATCGCCAGGTTGTCGTCCGAGGCCGAGACCAGCTTGGTGCCGTCCGGGCTCCAGCGTACCGAGTTGACGCGCTGCGTGTGGCCGGTCAGCTCGTGCACCAGCGCGCCGGTCTCGGCATCGCTGATCTTGACGCTGCCGTCCATCGCCGAGCTGGCGATCAGCTTGTCGTCGGGCGAGAAGTCGGCCCAGAGCACCTCGGCGTCGTGCCAGATCACCGCCTGGGCGTAGGGCGGCACGTCCTCGGTCTCGCGCGCGTCCAGCTTCCAGATGGCGACACCGTAGTCGTAGCTGGCCGAGAGCAGGCGCTTGCCGTCCTTGGAGAAGGCCAGGCGCGTCAGCTCGTTGACGTGGAACGGCAAGGTGTCGATCCACGCGCCGTCCTCGACGCTGTGCAGCTCGAGGATGCCCTCGTTGCCCGTGCCGATGGCCAGGGTCTTGCCGTCCGGCGAATAGGCGACCTCGGTCATCCACTTGGCGCGGCGGCCCATCACCGCCTTGGCCGGTCCGCTGCTGACCGCCCAGAGCCGCGCGGTGCCGTCCCAGGCGCCGGTGACTACGCGGTCGGCGTCGTCGGAGAAGTCGACCGATGAAATGATGGCGCCGTCCTGGCGCAGCACGGTCAGCGCCTCGCGCGACCAGACGTCCCAGATGCGCACGGTCTTGTCGCGCCCCAGCGTCGCCAGGTAGCGGCTGTCCTTGGAGAACTCGAGCTGCCAGATGGCGCAGGCATTCTGCCCCTGCTCGTCGATGTCGCAGCGGTGGCCCTCCAGCTCCATCTGGAAGTTGCCGCTGCGGGCACTCCACAGATAGACGCCGCCATCCAGGTCGCCGGTGACGATGCTCTCGCCGTCGGGCGACCAGGCGACGCGACTGATCCGGCTCTTGCTGCGACCATAGAGGCCGTGCACGAAGGCGCCGTCGGCGGCGCTGTAGATCTCGGCGCTGCCGGTACCGTCGCCGAACACGATCTGGCTGCCGTCGGGGCTCCAGGCGGCCCACTCGATGCCCTTGGTGAAGTCGCCGCCGATGGTCTGCAGGATCTTGTTGCCGACCGGATCCCAGAGATAGAGGAAGCCGTCGAACGAGGCGATGGCCAGGGTCGCGCCGTCCGGGCTCCACTCGATGTGGCCGATGATGTCGGTCGAGCCGTCCATCACCGCGATCTGCGTGCCGTTCGACAGGTCCCAGACGCGCACGGTCTTGTCGTCGCCATAGGTCGCGAGCTTGCGGCTGTCGGGACTGAAGGTGGCCTCCCAGACCGTGCCCTCGTGGCCGTTCAGCGTGAACTTCGCCTCGCCGGTCGCGGCGTCGAAGACCATGGCCTTGCCGTCATAGGCGGCGGTCGCTACCAGGGCGCCGTCGGGCGAATAGTTGACGTCGACCAGGCCGTCGGTATGGCCCTTCAGCGTCAGCAGCGGCATGCCGCTGACCAGGTCCCAGATGCGCGCCGTGCGGTCGTTCGAGCCGGTGACCAGGTGCTTGCCGTCGGGACTGACGTCGATGTCGTTCACCGATTCGTAGTGCGAATAGGTGACCAGGCCGTTCTGCGCCGCGATGGCGACCTTGAGGGCCGATTCCGCCTCGTCGACATAGGGCCGGGGGCGCGTGTCGCCGGGCTTGGGCAGCGCCTCCAGCGCCAGCAGCTCGCCCAGGATGGCGTCGCCGGCGGCGGTCTGGCGGCGCGATTCCAGCGCCAGGGTCTTGGACTGGAAGGTCAGTACCTGCTGCAGGTTGCGCTCGGCCTCGGCCAGCGCGTCGGTGGCCTTGTCCTCGGCCTTGCGCGCCGCCTCGGCCTCGCGCTCGGCGACGCCCTGCTGCTCCTTGGCGAAGGTGGCCTGCTTCTCGGCCTCCTTCTGCTGCTCCAGGGCATAGGCGGCCTGCTTCTCGGCCTCCTGCTGGCCGCTGATGCCGAAATAGGCGCCGACGCCGGCCAGTGCCGCCAGGATGATGCCGACGACCGCGGCCATCTGGGTGCGGCGCAGCTTGCGGCGCGCCTCGTCGGCCTTGGCCTTCTCGCGCGCCGCCTCGGCCGCGAGCGAGGCCTCGATATACTCGATCAGCTCAGGATCCAGCTCGTCGCGCCGCTCCAGCAGCGTCTCGCGTGCCTCGACCAGGCGCTTGCCCGAGGGCAGCAGGAGGTCGGCCGAGCGGCCCTCGGCCAGCCAGCGCTCGGCATCGCCGCTGACGCGGGCGCGCGCCTGCAGGAACTCGCGGTTGTCGACGATGATCTGCCGGGCGCGCGGCCAGCGGGTCAGCAGCGCCTCGTGCGCCACGCGCAGCACCGTGTCCTCGCCCTCGCCGCCGGTGATCAGCAGCCGGGCGTCGATCATCGCCTTGACCAGCGCCTCGGCGGCGGGCCCGTGCACCGCCAGGCGCTTCAGCACCGTGCGCGCGGTGGCCACGCCGTCGTCGCGATCCAGCGTGATCAGCGCGCGCAGCAGACCCGGCAGCGCGTTCTGCACGTCGGCGGGCAGCGCGCGCACCACGTCGTCGGCGCGCTTGGCGATGGCGCCTTCCAGGCCGCCCAGCTGCTCGTAGGCGGCGAAGGAGAGTCGGCGCGTCTCCTTGCAGGCGTCGTAGAGCTCGTCCAGCACGAAGGACAGCAGCGGCAGCGAGCCGGGATTGCGCGCCGCGGCCTGCTGCAGCACGTCGTCCAGCCCGCCCTGCGAGGCGCTCTCCTCGAAGCTCAGCCCGGCGGCGCGCGCCGGGTTGCGGATCATCTGCGCGATCTCGGGACCCTGCGGCGGCAGCAGGTCGTAGGTGCCGTTGCCGTCCTTCAGGCGCGACAGCACCGGCAGCTCCTGCAGCCGGTGGTAGAAGTCGCTGCGCAGCGTGGCGACGACCCAGATCACGCCGCTGTGCGCCAGCGCGTCGATCGCGGCGGCGAAGCGCTGGCGCGTGTCGCCGTCGAAGCGCTCGTCGGTGAAGAGTTCTTCCAGCTGGTCGACCAGCACCAGCAGGCGGGCCTGCGGCGGGCGCGTCAGCTTCTCCTGCTGCATCAGCTGGTCGGCGGCACGCTCCAGCGCGCGGCGGATCGGTGCCACGCCCTGCAGCGGCATGCGGCCGAGCAGGTCGGCCAGCGATTCCGGCGTGAAGTCGCCCTGTGCCAGCTCGGGCAGGGCGCCCTTGCCGTACAGCTTGCCGCAGAGCGCCAGCAGCGGCTCGCTCGCCTCCGCCGGGCGGAAGGAGACCCAGCGCCAGAGGCCGATGCCCTCGACCGAGCCCGGCGTGGTGACGGCGGGGATGAGACCGGCGCGCACCAGCGAGGACTTGCCGCTGCCCGACATGCCGGTGACCAGCAGGAAGGCCGTGCCCGGCTCCTGCTGCCCGTCCTCGCGCGTGCTCGGCTGGGCCCGCCGCGTCAGGCGGTCCTTGGCCTCGGCGATGGCGCGCGTGCGGCCGTGGAAGATCTCGGCATGCTCGGTGTCGAAGGCGGCGAGGCCGCGGAAGGGCGAGCCCTTGAGCCAGGTGGGCAACTGCTGGCCCGGCGCGCCGACCTGGATGTTCTCCTCGCGCAGCCGCTCCTCGAAGAGCTTGCGCAGGTGCTTCTCCAGCATGTCCTCGAACTCGTCGAGGCGCGAGAACTGCGAGAAGCCCGCCTTGAAGGAGCCGTCGGGATTGAAGAACCAGCGCTTCAGGTAGTCCGAGAGCTGGTCCCACTGCTCGCTGCGCAGCAGCCGTTCCTCGCGGTTCGACACGTCGAACAGCGGCGGCGCGGTCTTGCGATAGACCAGGATGTCGGGATGGCCCTTGTTCTGGAACGCCGCCAGCGCGGTTTCCAGCTCGAAGGCCGTGCCGCTGTCATAGACCGTGCCGTCGTCGCGCTTGAAGTCACCCGGCAGGCGGGTGCCGAGACGAGACCAGAGGATGCAGACCAGCACGTCGGCCTTCGCCGGCTCCGGGATCTGCTGCTGGAAGGTGGAGGTGGCGCGGACCGGCTCGTGCTCCCACACGATCGGCTCCAGCGCCAGCACGGCGGCGAACTCGCCCTGCAGGCGCTCCATCACGCGCAGTGCCATGCGGCGCTCGTCGCCGACGTCGCCCGGTGACGACAGGAACACCCGCAGCTTCAGCTTGTTCATGCTGACCCGGCCTCTGACTTGCTGGGATTCCCCACCAGAAGCCGCGAAGGTTAGCGAAGCCTGCCGGGCTTGCCTACTCCCGCAGCCCGGCGAGCGCCTCGACGGCGTGCTGGTCCGCGCCGGACGGCAGGGGCCTTTCGGGCTCCGCGATCCAGGCGGCGACGTCGTCGATTACCAGCTTCGCCTCGAGATCCTTGAATAAAAGGTGCCAGCCGTTTTTGTAGAGCGCCTCGCGCTGAAGGGCCTTGGTCTCCGCCGGCAGACTGTCCCACAGCCGCAGCATGGGTTCGACCGGCACCAGCTCGTCCTTGGCGCCATAGAGCAGCAGGGCCGGCTGGCGCAGCGCCGGCGCGGCCGCCATCGCCGCGTCCATCAGGTCGACCAGGCCATGCACCGCGTCGACCCGCGTGCGCTTGATGACCAGCGGGTCGGCGCCGAGGGCGCGCAGCGCCTCGATATTGTCGGAGGCCTGGATGTCCAGCCCCTCGCCGGTCAGCGGGAACCAGGGGATCGAATAGCTTGCCAGCAAGAGGCTCCAGCGCTGGTAGTAGGGCATGGTGTCGCGTGACCAGACGGCGGGCGCCGCCAGGATCACGCCGGCCAGCGGCGCCTCGGGGTGCTGGGTCGCCGCGACCAGGGCGACCGCGCCGCCCATGGATTCGCCCAGCAGGAACACCGGCAGCCCCGGATAGCGCTGCTGCAGCAGCCCGGCCAGCGTCGCCGCGTCGCCGGCGTAGGCCGCGGTGCCGGCCCAGACGCCGTTGTTCGGCGAATAGCCGAAGCCGCGCTGGTCGAAGGCATAGGTGGCGATGCCGGCCTGGGCCCAGGCCTGCGCCGCGCCCTCGATGAAGGTGGAGTGATCGTTGAAGCCGTGCAGCGCCAGGATCACCGCGCTGGGCCGACCCGCCGGCACCCAGCGGCGCAGCACCAGCTCGTAGCCGTCGCTGGTGACATAGCGCCAAGGCCCCAACGGTCGCTCGACGATTTCCGGCAGTCGCGCGCCGGGGCCAGGCGGCGCCAGCAGCGGCACGCAGGCGGCGAGCCAGGGCAGCAGGAGCATGAGCGCCAGGACCCTAGGACGCGGCATCGCGCGACCCGCGCGTCAGCTGCAGGAAGATGTCCTCCAGGTCGGTCTCGGTGGTGCGCACGTCGACGACCGAGAGGCCGAGCGCGCTTACCGTGTTGAGGACACCGGCCACCGGGCTCTCGCTGGCCCGGTACTTGAAGACCAGGCGCTGCGGCTCCGGCAGCTCGGCATGGAAGGGGCGCAGCGCAGCGGGCACCGCCGCCAGCGGCCGGTCGAGGATCAGCACCAGCTCCTTGTTGTCGAGATGGCGCATCAGGCCCTGGGTGGTGTCGCAGGCGATCACCCGGCCGTGGTTGATGATCGCCAGGCGATCGCAGAGTTCCTCGGCCTCTTCCAGGTAGTGCGTGGTCAGCAGGATGGTCACGCCCTGGCGGTTCAGCTCGCGCACCATGTCCCAGAGCTGGCGGCGCAGTTCGACGTCGACGCCGGCGGTCGGCTCGTCCAGCACCAGCACCGGTGGGCTGTGCACCATCGCCTTGGCCACCATGAGGCGGCGGCGCATGCCGCCCGACAGCGTGCGGGCATAGGCCTCGGCCTTGTCGGCCAGGCCCAGGCGCTCGAGGATCTCCATGGTGCGCCGCTCGGCCGGCGGCACGCCGTAGAGGCCGGCCTGCAGTTCCAGCAGCATGCGCGGCGTGAAGAAGGGGTCGATGTTCAGTTCCTGCGGCACCACGCCGATGGCGGCGCGCGCCTGGCGCGGCTGGCGGTCGATGTCGAGGCCCCAGATCGAGGCCGTACCCGAGGTCTTCAGCACCAGGCCGGCCAGGATGTTGATCAAGGTCGACTTGCCGGCGCCGTTCGGGCCCAGCAGCCCGAAGAGCGAGCCGCGCGGGATCGTCAAGTCGACGGCCTTCAGCGCGTGCTTCGGCTCGGCCTTGCCGCTCTTGCCATAAACCTTGTCGAGCGCGGTGACCTGGACCGCGGCGTCGGGCAGGGCCGGATCGGCGGCGATCTGGTGGGCGTTGGCGAGGTCGGACATCGCGGGCAGGAACAGCGGAACGGAGGCCATGCCTAGCGCCTGCGCCCCCTTCTGGCAACCCAGGCGGCCGGATGGCGGCCCTGCGGCGCGTGGACGGGGCCCGGCGGCAACGCGGCCTCTAAACCTATGCGGGTATTCAATCGGCGAGACGACGCTATTAAGTGCATATCATTTTATGCAGGCATCTGTCCCCCTTTCCGCCTATCTGGATCGCCTGGGGGTTTCACGATGCCGCAGCGCATTCTCGTTCTTGGGCAGGCCAAGACCGGCACCACCGGCCTCTTCTATGCCATCAAGCGCGCCCTGCCATCCGATGCCGCCGGTTACTTCGAGACGCCGGCGGACAAGCTGGACCTCTCGCCCCCACACCTTGTCGCCAAGCTGCTCTGCGGGCCCGGGGCCAACCCGCCGCTGGACCTGATCCGGCGTTTCGACAAGGCGGTGGCGCTGACGCGCGATCCGCGCGACCGCCTGATCAGCCTTTTCCTGTTTCGCTCCACCAGGCTCGATCACCTGCGCACGCGGGCCGACCGCGAGGCCTTCGTCGCGCTGCTGCGCGAGAAGGAGGCCGACCCCGCCGCGCTGGGCTTTGCCGAGATGCTGCGGCGGGCGCGCACCCTGGGCTGCCCCGACTACCTGGTGGTGATGCGCCAGCATGCCAGCGACTACGCCGCCTTCCTGGCCTCGCTCGGCGGCTCCGCCTATCGCCAGACCTACGAGAGCATGGTGCGCGGCGACATTGCCGGGCTGTCGGCCTGGCTCGGCCTGCCCCTGGAACCCTTGGGCGATCCGGACCAGCAGTTCCGCCACGTCGCGCGGACCCGCGGTTCGGGCGGCTGGCGACGCTGGTTCACGCCGGCCGATGTCGAGGAACTCGCGTCCGGCATGACGCCCTGCCTGGCCGATCTCGGCTATCCCGCCGACGACTGGGCGCTGGACCCCGGCCCGCTGCCGGCAAGCACGGGATCCGACTATGTGCGCCGCCTCTTCGCCGTCCGCGACGGCGAGGACCGCTTCGAGCGGGCGCAGCAGGCGGAGAAGCGGAACGACGCGGCGGAGTGAGGTTGCGTGCCGCGGTCCGGCCGCTATGATCCGCGCCCAGCGCAGCTCCAGAGCAGGTGACCAGAGTCATGGCCCAGAACGACGCGCCCGCCACCGCGCAGGCGCCCGAGCAGATCGAGGTCGAGAGCGAGATCGTGGCCTGTGACGGCGGCGGCGGCCCGCTCGGTCATCCGCGGGTCTACCTGAACATGCACGGGCGCGGCTTCATCGAATGCGGCTACTGCGACCGCCGCTTCGTGTTGAAGGCCGGGGCCAAGTCGGCGGCGCACTGAGCGCCGCGTGCGGCCTCAGGCCGCGTGGCTGGCCGGGGTTTCGGTCAGCAGGGCGTAGATCGCCTCGGGCGTCGAGGCGCCGCGCAGCTTCTCGCAGATGCCGCGGTCGCGCAGCAGGCGCGAGACCTGGGCCAGGGCCTTGAGGTGGTCGGCGCCGGCGGTCTGCGGCGCCAGCAGCAGGCAGATCAGGTCGACCGGCTGCTCGTCGATCGAATCGAAGTCGATCGGCTGCTCCAGCTTGGCGAAGAGCGCGTAGAGACGCTTCAGACTGCCGAGCTTGCCGTGCGGGATGGCGATGCCGTTGCCGACGCCCGTGGTGCCCAGCCGCTCGCGCTCCAGCAGCACTTCGAAGATGGCGCGTTCCGGCTCGCCGGTGATCTCGGCGGCGCGGCGCGCCAGCTCCTGCAGCGCCTGCTTCTTCGAGGAAGCGCGCAGGTTGGCGATGACGCCACGCGTCGTGATGAGATCGGTCATGTCCATTGCCGGTGCCGGATCCAGGCCACGAGTCAGCCGTGGCCGCCGCGCGCCTCGCGCGGGTCGACCCAGCCGATGGTGCCGTCGGAGCGACGATAGACCATGTTGAGTCCACCGTGACCGGAGTTGCGGAACAGGAGCGCGGGTTCCCGGCTGAGGTCAAGCCGCATTACCGCCTGGCCGACCGTGAGCTGCAGGATCTCGGCCGACATCTCGGCCACCACCGGCGGCGCGTCGGCGCCCTGGCCAGCCGCCTCGGCATGCTCGTCGGGCTGCAGGACATAGGCCGGCGCCGTCTCGGCGGTCGCGGCAGCGGCCGCCGCCAGGCCCTGCGCGCGGGTGTGGTCGCGCAGGCGGCGCTTCTGCCGGCGCAAGCGCTTGGCGAGATGCTCCGCCGCGTCGTCGAAGGCCGGATAGGGGTCGTGGGCCCAGCCCTCGGCGAAGAGTTCGATGTTGCGACCGACGTGGGCGAGCACCGTCGCGCGATAGCGCTGGCCTTCGTGGGACACGGTGACGCCGACTTCGATGGCGTCGCCGAAGTATTTGGCCAGCGTGGACTGGAGACGGTCGCCGATGTGCGATCGGAAAGCGTCGCCGACGTCCAGCTGCTTGCCTGTGACCGTGAGCTTCATGGGACCTTAAACTTGCAGATATGGCGGCGGGCGGCGCGTCACAAGACCCAACCTCGTTGGTTTCGGGGGCAAGGCGCCGGCGGCGAAAAGCGCGCGGACCTTAGTGGCGCCCCCCAGGGCTGTCAACGGTGGTGTCCCCCTATCCAGGCGGCCGCGTCCCGGCCCCCATCCGGGCCCGGCGGCGGCGTTGCGCCGTTGCCGGAATCTTCAGGAGTTTCCGATATTTGGCAACGGTCCGCCGGGCCAGTGCATAGCCCTCGGCCCGCAGTGTTTCAGCCAGTGCCTGGTCGGACAGCGGCCGTCCGGGCGGCTCGGCCGCGACCAGGCTGGCGAGCCTGGCGCTGGCGGCCGCGGCGCTGACCGGCGCCTCCTCGCCGAGCGCGGCCGAGAAGAAGCTGGCCAGCGGCACGACCCCTTGGCTGCAGGCCAGAAACTTGTTGGCGACCAGGCGGCTGACGCTCGACTCCGACAGGTTCAGCACCTCGGCCAGAGTGCGCCGGGTCAGCGGCGCCAGCGCGGGGAAGCCCTTGGTGAAGAAGCCGGCCTGGCGGTTCGCCAGCTCCTGGCCCAGGGCCAGCAAGCTCTGGCCGCGGCGCACCAGCGCCCGGACCAGCCAGCTCGCCTCGGCGGTGCGGGTCGCGACATAGGCCTTGTCGCTGCTGCGGCGCAGCCCGGGCTTCAGCGCCCGGCGCTGGTCCAGGTTGACCTTCAACCGCGGCAGGGCCTCGTTGTTCAGCCGCACCTGCGGCCGTCCGGCGGCATCCAGGGTGACCAGCAGGTCCGGCACCGCCGCCGGCGTCTCGGGCGGGCTGAAACTCAGCGCCGGCTTGGGATCGAGCGTCCGCAGCAGTTGCAGGCGTCGGAACAGTTCCGGCTCCTCGAGGCCGGTCAGCGCCAGCAAGCGCCGGCGGTCGCCGCGGGCGACCAGCGGCAGGTTGTCGAGGATGGCACGGAAGGGCGGGTCGAGCAGTTGCCGGTCGGCCAGCTGCAGGGCCAGGCACTCCTGCAGCGAGCGGGCGAAAAGGCCGGGGGTGCCCAGGGTCTGCAGCCGCCCGATCACGCGCTCGATCTGGGCCGGGTCGAGGCGGCCGGGCAGGGGCGGCAGCACCGCCGGCAGGTAGCCGGCCTCGTCCAGTTCCTGCAGCAGCGCCAGGGCCAGCGCGATCTCGCCCTGTTCGCTGAAGGCCAGGCGGATCTCCTGCTCCAGGTAGCCGGCAAGCGAGGGGCCGGCCGCGGCAAGACTGTCGCTCCAGTCCGGGCTTTCGCCGGCGGGGCCGATGGCGCTGTCGCCCAGGTAGTCGCTGTCGGGCGCGCCGCGCGGTTCGCCGAATGCGCCCGGCTCGTCGCGTTCCAGGAAGGGATTCTCTTCCAGCTTGCGCTGCACCAGCGCCTGCAGGTCGCCGGCCGAAAGCTGCATGAGCTCGATCGACTGGCGCAGGCCCGGGGTCAGCGCCAGGGTCTGCGACTGCTTGAGGCTGAGGCGCTGGCCGACTGCCATTGCCCGTCCCCGGGTCAGAGACTGAAGGACTCGCCCAGATAGACCCGCCGCACGTCGTCGTTGGCGACGATGTCGCGCGGCAGTCCCTCCATCAGCACATGTCCCTCGTGGATGATGTAGGCGCGGTCGACGATTTCCAGCGTGTCGCGGACGTTGTGGTCGGTGATCAGCACGCCGATGCCGCGGTCGCGCAGGTGCGAGACCAGATTGCGGATGTCGGCGACGGCGATGGGGTCGATGCCGGCCAGCGGCTCGTCCAGCAACATGAAGGAGGGGCGCGAGGCCAGGGCGCGGGCGATCTCGGCGCGCCGCCGCTCGCCGCCCGACAGCGCCAGGGCCGGGGTGCGGCGCAGGTGGCCGATGGAGAACTCGGTCAGCAGCTCGTCGAGGCGCGCCTCGCGCTGCGCGCGGTCGGGCTCCACCACCTCGAGCACCGCGCGGATGTTCTGCTCCACCGTCAGGCCGCGGAAGATCGAGGCCTCCTGCGGCAGGTAGCCGATGCCGAGCCGCGCGCGGCGGTACATCGGCAGGTCGGTGATGTCGTGGCCGTCGAGGGTGATCCAGCCGTAGTCCGGCTGCAGCAGGCCGGTGACCATGTAGAAGCAGGTGGTCTTGCCGGCGCCGTTCGGACCCAGCAGGCCGACCACCTCGCCGCGCTGCAGGCCGATCGAGACGTCGCGCAGCACCGGGCGCTTCTTGAAGGACTTGCCGAGGCTGACGGCCATCAGCCCGGCGCGGTCGGCGACCAGGCGGGGACGGCGGTCGAGTTCGGCGCGTTCGCGCGCCCGCATCATGTCGCCTGAGCGTTGCATCGGGTCGAGTCTAGCGCGAAAGCGGTGGCGCCGGCCAGCCTAGCCGCAGGAACCGGGCAGGGGCTGCTTCTGGTCATCGTTCTTCTTCGGGTCCTCGGTCTTGCCGCCGTCGGGCGCCTTCTTGTCGCCGTCCTTGTTGGGGATCAGCAGGCCCTTCACCCGGTCGCCCTTCAGGGTGGAGATGCCGGTCACCAGGTTGACCTCGGCCTCGTCGCCGTTCAGCTGGTTGTTGCCGCTGGTGATCTTCACGTTGCCGGTGACCAGGGCGATCTGCTCCTGCACGAGGTAGCGGCCGCGGTCGCCGGAGACATAGTCGCAAGGGGTGATGATCTCGACATTGTCATAGGCGTCGACCACCCGCATCTCCTGCTTGCCGGCGATCTGCATGAAGGTGGCAGTCATCACGTCGGCGCGCAGTACGTTCTTGGTGTTCTTCTGCGGATCGACGCGGATCACCTGCGCCGCGCCACGGGCGACCGCCAGGCCCTTGGCCTGCCAGTACTCCAGGCTGTCGCGCGCGGTGACCGTGTCGCCCTTGGTCAGCAGCTTCAGGTCCTTGCCGGTCAGCACCATGACCTGGCTCTTCACGTCGTAGACGCCGCGATCGCCGTAGGCCTTGCCGTCGGGCGAGGTGATGACGACGGCGCCGATCGCCTCGACCTTGTAGATGTCGCCGCTGCCGTCGCCGCTGCCGCTGTAGTAGGCGCGCAGCTCGTTGGCGCGGATCTCGGTGTCCTCCTTGATCGCCTTCGCGTTGCCGTGGGCGATGTAGACCCTCTCCTCGCGTCGCCACTCGATACCGTCGTCGGCGTAGATCTCCAGCGGCTTGCCGTCGTCGCCGCCAAGCAGCGCCTGCGCCGAGGCCGGCGCCGGCACGAAGGCCGCGATCAGCAGCAGCAGGGCCAGCAGGGCGCGCGTCATCCGCCGGCTCCCGGTGTGGCCGGCGGCACCGCGGCCTTGGGCGGCAGGTTCAGGACCGGGTCGGGCACCTTGGCGCCCGGTTCCTCGTCCTTGGGCCCCTTGGGCTCGGGCAGCACGGTCAGGTGGCTCTTGCCGGTGAAGAACATGACGCCGCCGGCCTGCTGGAACACGAAGCCCTCGGATTCGATGTAGCCCGACGGCCCCTGGCCTTCGACCGGCTTGTTGCTGGTGGCCACGTTCTTCACGAAGTCGATCTCCGCCTCCGAGGTGCGCAGCTCGAAGCCGCGGTCGTGGAAGAAGTTCACGTTCTCGGCCAGGAAGATGTGCTCGCTCTTGCGGTTGTAGCGCCCCTTCTCGGCCGAGAGCGCGGCCCAGGCGCCGTCCGACAGCGTCATGTCGGCGGTGGGCTTCAGCAGCAGCAGCACCTCCTCGTTGCCCTCGGCCTGGCGGGCCACCGTGGCCGTCACGCTGTAGGGCTGGCCGCTCTGGTCGATGCCGTCGTAGCGCGGCCCGACCATGACCAGGTTCTTCGCCATGTCGGCCGACAGGTCGGAAATGTCGGCCGACAGCAGCTTGGCGTTCGGCACCAGCTGCTGCCAGAACACGATCAGCCCGACCAGCACCACCGCCACGACCGGCAGGGTGAACTTCATCAGCGATACGAAGTAGGAATAGCCGTTGCGGCCGGACCAGCGTGGCGGCGCCGCGCCGGCGCGGCGGCGGCCGGGCGGCGGGCTCTCCGGCGTTGGCTTGTCGGGCAGGGGGCGTCCGGCGGCCAGTGTCATGCTGCCCTTCCGCTCACGCCACGCCCGCGCGCAGGCAGTCGTAGAGCTGCACGATGCCGATCGGACGCTCGTCCTCGACCACGAAGAGGCTGAGGATGCGCCGGTCGTTCATGTAGCCGATGGCCTCGGCCGCCAGGGCCTGGGGGCGGATGGTTTTCGGCCCGCGCGTCATGACCTGTCCGGCGGTCCGCGCCAGCAGGTCGTCGCCCATGTGCCGGCGCAGGTCGCCGTCGGTGACGATGCCGACCAGGCGGCCCTCGGCGTCGACGATGCCGACGCAGCCGAAGGGCTGCGCGCTCATCGCCAGGATGGCCTCGCTCATCGGCGTGTCCGGTCCGGCCAGCGGCAGGCGCGGCTGGCCGTGCATCAGGTCCTTGACCCGGAGCAGGCGCGCGCCCAGCGCGCCGCCGGGGTGCAGCACCTGGAAGTCCTGCGCCGAGAAGCCGCGACGCTCGAGCAGCGCCACCGCCAGGCAGTCGCCCAGCGCCAGCATCATGGTGGTCGAGGTGGTGGGGGCGAGGCCCAGCGGGCAGGCCTCCGGCGTCGGCGGCAGCAGCAGCGCCACGTCGGCCTCCTCCGCCAGCTGGCTGGCGCCGCCGGCGGTGATGCCGATCAGCGGGATGGCGAAGCGGCGGGTGTAGTGGATGATCGCCGCCAGTTCGCTGGTGTTGCCCGAGTTGGACAAAGCGACCACGGCGTCGTCGCGGGCAATCATGCCAAGGTCGCCGTGGCTGGCCTCGGCCGGGTGGACGAAGAGCGACGGCGTCCCGGTGGAAGCCAGGGTTGCCGCCAGCTTGCGGGCGATATGCCCGCTCTTGCCCATGCCGGTGACGATGACGCGGCCCTTGGCATTCCACAGCAGGTCGAGCGCGGCGACGAAGCGCTGGTCAAGCTGCCCGGCCAGGGCCGCCAGGCCCGCGCCCTCGAGTTCCAGCACGCGGCGCGCGGCCGCCAGGTCGCGCTCGGCCGTGGCGGGCGCGTCGCACGGGCTGGTCTCGGCGGGGCGGCTCTTCGGCTGGGCTTCGCTCATGGACTAGGGGGGCGTCCTTGGCACGGTGCTCTGTTGGGCCTCGGGGTTCCATTGGTAGGTCGGCGGACGGTCACAAGACAACCCGCCAGGCGCTTCGGCTGGCGGCGGCCGGGTCGGCTCCCCCTTCCGATGCCAGTCTAGCAGACCTTGCAACCGGGCCGGAACCGCGGCGCGGCGACCCGGGCAATCAAGGCCTGCTGGTTTTGTTACGTGTCAGTGGTCCAGGATATCCACTTCCGCATAGCCGAGCAGGTCCAGATAGGCGCGGGCGGGCAGGTAGGCGAAGGCGGCCTCGGCCAGGCCCGTGCGACCCTCGCGTTCCAGCATCTGGTCCAGCACGGCCTTCAGGCGATGCAGGTGCAGCACGTCGGAGGCGGCGTACTTCAACTGCTCCTCGGTCAGGGTCGGCGCGCCCCAGTCCGAGGACTGCTGCTGTTTCGCCAGCTCAACGCCGATCAGGTCCTTGCAGAGGTCCTTGAGGCCGTGGCGGTCGGTGAAGGTGCGCACCAGCTTCGAGGCCACCTTGGTACAGTAGACCGGCAGCGCCCAGGCCTGCAGCCAGTGTCCCATCGCGGCCAGGTCGAAGCGCGCGAAATGGAAGAGTTTCAGCACCTTGGGGTCGGCCAGCAGGCGCTTCAGGTTGGGTGCGTCATAGTGCCCCGGACGGAACTGCACCAGGTGCGCAACGCCGTCGCCGGCCGAGAGCTGCGCCAGGCAGAGGCGGTCGCGGTGGACCTGCAGGCCCATGGTCTCGGTATCGATCGCCACCACGGGGCCCAGGTCGAGGCCGTCGGGCAGGTCGCCGTCATAGAGGTGATGGGTCATCCGCCTCCCTTCCGCTGGTCGCTGGCCAGTGTATATAAGGGCCGGTGTATATAGGGGCGGCGTCTTTCTAATGCGATTGTTCCCGCCGGGCCAGTGTCTTGCTGGCGGCCGGCGGGTATCGGACGAAGAGGTGGGGCAATGGCGCGCACGGTCACGGTCTTCGGCGGCTCGGGCTTCATCGGGCGCTACGTGGTGCAGTTGCTGGCGGCCCAGGGCCACCGCATCATCGTCGCCGTGCGCCATCCGGCGCGCGCGGCCTTCCTGCAGCCGCTGGGTAACGTCGGGCAGATCACCCCGGTCGCCGCCAGCCTGCTGGTGGAGGAGAGCGTGACCCGCGCCGTCGCCGGCGCGGACCTGGTGATCAACCTGGTCGCCGTGCTCTACGAGAAGGGCAAGCAGAGCTTCGGCGCCCTGCATGTCGAGGGCGCCGACCGCGTGGCCCGCGCCGCCAGGGCGGCCGGGGCCAGCGACCTGGTGCATGTCTCGGCGCTGGGCGCCAGCGAGACCTCGGACGCCGACTACGCGCGCTCCAAGGCGGCCGGCGAGGCCGCGGTGCGCGCCGCCTTCCCGGAGGCGGTGATCCTCCGCCCCAGCCTGGTGATCGGGCCCGAGGACGACTTCTTCAACCGCTTCGCCCGCCTGGCGCAGGTCCTGCCGGTGCTGCCGCTGATCGACGGCGGCGAGAGCCACTTCCAGCCGGCCTATGTCGGCGACGTGGCCGCAGCCATCGTCAAGGCGGCGGGCGACCCGGCCTGCCGCGGCAAGACCTACGAGCTGGGCGGCCCCCGGGTCTACACCTTCAAGGAGCTGCTGGAGCTCACCTTGAAGGAGACGCAGCGCCGCCGCCTGCTGCTGCCGCTGCCGGCGTCGATCGCGCACATCCAGGCCGCGCTGCTGGAGAAGCTGCCGAAGCCGCCGCTGACCCGCGACCAGATCCGCCTGCTGGGCCAGGAGAACGTGGTCGGCGCCGGCGCGCTCGGCTTCGCCGACCTCGGCATCCGCCCGACGGCGATCGAGACCATCCTGCCGACCTACCTTGACCGCTATCGCAAGGGCGGCCGCTTCGCCAAGCCGGAGACGGTCTGAGCCGCTAGCGCCGACGCCGGATCTTGAGCTCGGCCAGGCGCGCGGCGAGCTGCTCCAGCTCCTTGCGCACCTGGTCGAAGAGGAAGCCCAGGGTGAAGAGCCCGGCCAGGTCCTCGGTCGGCAGCGGGCGGGTGACGCCGGCCGTGCGGGCGGCCTGGAAGGCCTCGTCATAGAGGACGCGCGCGCGATCCACCTCGTCGAGCGACGGCAGCGCCTGCTTGCCGGCGGCGGCATGGGCCAGTGCCAGCATCTGCGAGTTGACGGCGCGGCTGAGGGCGCGCAGCGGGCCGTCCAGCCGCTCTGACACCGCCGCCGGCCAGGGCCGCTGCATGGCGCGGGCGACGATCGCCAGGTCGCTGCGCAGGCGGCGCAGCGTGCGTACCAGCGCGTCGGGATCGGCGCCGTCGGTCAGGAAGGCGTTGCGCTCGTGCCGCGCCTCGCGCGCCAGGGTCTCCAGCCGGCCGAGGCTCTGGCGGATGCGGTCCTGCACCCGGCGCTGCGCCTCGGGCTCCGGCGGGCGTGCCAGGGCGAGGCGCAGGCCGAGCGCCATCTGCCGCAGCACCTGTCCGGCCGCGGGGCCGAGGCCGGCATGCGCCCGCGCGGGGAAGACCAGCAGCGCCACCGCCACAGCGATGACGCTGCCGATGGCGATGTTGAGGGCGCGGTGCGTCGCCGCCTCCAGCGCGTGGGCGTGGCCGGGATCGCTCAGCATCACCACCACGGCGGTCACCGGCGCGATGCGGAAGGCCGGCCGGCCGCTGGCCAGCGGCGAGAGCAGCAGCACGCCCAGCGCCAGCGCCGCCAGGTCGCTCAGCCAGCCATAGAGCACGGCGACGGCGCCGAGGAAGCCGACCGCGCCGCCGACCAGCGTGCCAACCAGGCGCCAGAGCCCGGCCTCCAGCGAGGCGCCGATGGTGGCCTGCAGCACCAGGATGGCCGAGAGCACCGACCAGTAGCCCTGGGTCAGCGCGAAGAGCCGCGAGGCCTCGAAGGCCAGGACGGCGGCGATCGTGGCGCGCAGCGCGAAACGCAGCTCGGCGCGGGAGCGGCGGAAGAAGCCCCGGAGCTGGCGGAGGCGGCGCGGCCACGGCATGGCCGCGGCAGTCTAGCCGACTAGAAGTGCAGCGTCGCCAGGGTGCCGGAGTAGACCAGCCAGAGCAGGAAGCCGCCGAGCAGCACGCGGTAGATCACGAAGACGGTGAAGGTCTGCCGCCGGATCCAGGCCATGAGGAAGGAGAGCGAGAAGAGGCCGGCGAGGAAGGAGAAGCCGATGGTGATGAGGGCGTCGAGCCCGAGCGCCGCCGAGCCCAGCTTGTAGAGCTCCCACGCACCCAGCAGGCCGGCGCCGGCGATGGTCGGGATGGCCACCAGGAAGGAGAAGCGCGCCGCCTCGGTCCGTTCCATGCCGAGGAAGCGGCCCATGGTCATGGTGATGCCGGCCCGGCTGACGCCGGGGATCAGCGCCAGCGCCTGCGCCAGGCCGACCAGCAGCGCGTCGGAGACGCCGAGATGCTGCAGCTTGCGGATGGTCATGCCGACCCGGTCGGCCACCAGCAGCACGATGGCGAAGACAATCTGGGTCCAGCCGATCAGCTCCACCAGGCGCAGGTGCTCGGCGATCACGTCCTCCAGCAGGATGCCGACGAAGCCTGCCGGGATGGCCGACAGCAGCACCAGGCCCATCAGCTTCGCCCGCGGGTCGCGCCGGCCGACGGCGAAACGCAGGCTGCCGGCGACCATGCCCAGCACGTCGCGCCAGAAGTAGAGGCAGATGGCGAAGAGCGTGCCGACGTGGCTGGCGATGTCGAGCACCAGCTCCTGCCCGACCCCCAGGTCGACCGGATGGTCGAGCCGGCCGAAGACCTCCCAGGTGAGGATCAGGTGCGCCGAGGAGGAGATCGGCAGCAACTCGGTCAAGCCCTGGACCGCCGCCAGGATGGCCAGGAAAAGCAACGGCACGGGCTTGGATGCTCCCCACTCGCGGTCCGGCGCCGATCGCGCGGGACCGGCTGCTTATAGCCAAGAGCCGCCGCGCCGGCCAAATCAAGCGTCCGGGCGTGACAAGATGTGGCAAGGTCAGTGCTTTTTCATAATAGGGCCGACTTGGTACTAAAATTTGTGACTTTATGACCGACTGCCTCGCCCGATACCCCGCGAGGTAACTTTGCAATCTGAGAAAGTCAGTTTTTCTGACCTATCGTACAGAAACTGCGTGCGGGCGGGGCTTTCCTGGTCTATAGCAACCTCGCGAGGGCGGCCGCCGGCAAGAAGCGACCCGCCTTACCGGCGCGGAGGGGTTCCATGGCCAGCAAGATGCTGAAGTTCGTGCAGCTTGAGCAGCAGCTCCCGGAGAAGCGGGAGGTGGCGCTGCGCCGCCAGGACTTCCAGGAGATCTACGAGCGCTACAGCGCCCCCAAGGCGGCGGAGCAGGCCAGCCGCTGCTCGCAGTGCGGCGTGCCCTTCTGCCAGGTGCATTGCCCGGTCAACAACAACATCCCCGACTGGCTGATGCTGACCGCCGAAGGGCGCCTCGAGGAGGCCTACGAGGTCAGCCAGTCGACCAACAACTTCCCCGAGATCTGCGGGCGGATCTGCCCGCAGGACCGGCTTTGCGAGGGCAACTGCGTCATCGAGCAGGCCGGCCACGGCACGGTCACCATCGGCTCGGTCGAGCGCTACATCACCGATACCGCCTTCGAGAAGGGCTGGGTCCGCCCGATCGAGCCGCCCCAGGAGCGCGAGGGCTCGGTCGGCATCATCGGCGCCGGGCCGGCCGGCCTGGCCGCCGCCGAGCAGCTCAGGAAGCAGGGCTGGCAGGTGCACGTCTACGACCGCTACGACCGCGTCGGCGGCCTGCTGATCTATGGCATCCCCAACTTCAAGCTGGAGAAGGAGGTGGTGCTGCGCCGCTGGGAGATGATGCAGCGCAGCAAGATCCACTTCCACATGAACACCGAGATCGGCCGCGACGTCACCCTGGCCGAGCTGCGCCAGCGCCACGGCGCCGTCCTGATCGCCACCGGCGTCTATCAGGCACGCGATATCAAGGTGCCGGGCATCGGCCTCGCCAACGTCGTGCCGGCGCTGGACTACCTGGTGGCCAGCAACCGCACCGGCCTCGGCGACAAGGTCGAGGCCTTCGAGTCGGGCGCGCTGAACGCCGCCGGCAAGAAGGTGGTGGTGATCGGCGGCGGCGACACGGCGATGGACTGCGTGCGCACGGCGGTCCGCCAGGGCGCCAAGGCGGTGCGTTGCCTCTATCGCCGCGACCGCGCCAACATGCCAGGGTCCCAGCGGGAAGTGGCCAACGCCGAGGAGGAGGGCGTGCAGTTCATCTGGCTGGCCGCGCCCGAGGCCGTGCTCGGCGACCGCGCCGCCAGCCACGTGCGCGCCGCCAAGGTGCACCTGGGCGTCGCCGATTCCACCGGCCGCCAGACCCCGCAGATCCTCGAGGGCTCGTCCTTCAACGTCGACGCCGACCTGGTGGTCAAGGCGCTCGGCTTCGATCCCGAGGACCTGCCGGCGCTGTTCGGCGCGCCCGAGCTCGGCGTCACCCGCTGGGGTACGGTCAAGGTCGACTACCGCACGCTAATGACCAGCCTGGACGGCGTCTTCGCCGCCGGCGACATCGTGCGCGGCGCCTCCCTCGTCGTCTGGGGTATCCGCGACGGCCGCGACGCCGCCGCCTCGATCGACAGCTACCTCAAGGCCAAGCTGGCTGGCGCGCAGCAGGCGGCGGAGTGACGGCGATGACCGCGCCTTCGATCCGCGATCAGAACGCTGCGAGCCAGAGCGGGATGGATCGAGCCGTGATCTATCTCGTCAACAAGCACTATGCCTCCCTCGCCATGCTGACCTACGTCTGCCTGGGTCTGGTCTTCTACACGCCGGCCGAGGACCTGACGGCCTCCTGGCATGGCCGGAACTGGTGGATGCCGCTGCTGGTGGTCGTCGTGATCCTGGTCTCCGCCAGCCTTACCTTCCTGATGGCAAGCCGCGGCGCGCCCCTCTGGCGCTGGGTCGCCCGCGGCGTCACCAGCATCCTGCCGGTCCTGGCGCTTGCCTACCTGCTCTTCCTGCGTTGAGGCCACCATGCTCACCCTCCACGACTTCCTCGACAGCGGCAACGGCTACAAGGTGCGCCTGGTGCTGGCGCAGCTCGGCCTGCCCTACAAGCTGGTCGAGCACGACATCCTGCAGGGCGCGACGCGCACGCCGATCTTCCTGTCGAAGAACCCGAACGGCCGCATCCCGACGCTGGAGCTGGAGGACGGCACTTTCCTCGCCGAATCCAACGCCATCACCTTCTACCTGGCGCGCGACAGCCACCTCTGGCCTGAGGACAAGCTGGCGCAGGCGCAGGTGCTGCAGTGGATGTTCTTCGAGCAGTACAGCCACGAGCCCTATGTCGCCGTGCTGCGCGCCTGGAAGCACGTCGGCTTCGGCACCACGCCCGAGCGCCTGGCACGCGTGCCGGAGCTGGAGCAGAAGGCCTATGCCGCGCTCGGCGTGATGGAGGGGCACCTGCGCACGCGGGCCTTCTTCGTCGGCGAGCGCTACAGCCTCGCCGACATCGCGCTCTATGCCTACACGCACGTCGCCGAGGAAGGCGACCTGTCGCTCTCGGCCTATCCCAACATCCGGGCCTGGCTGGCGCGCGTCGCCGCCGAGCCCGGCCATGTCCCCATCACCTATCGCCCCGCCGCGTGAGACCAGCCATGACCATCATCGACAAGCAGGCCGCCGCCAACGCTCTCGTCGCCCAGCAAGCCGAGGAGGCAGAGCGCCTCGCCGCCGGCGGGCTCTACGATCCGAGGGACGAGCATGACGCCTGCGGCGTCGGCCTCGTCGCCTCGATCGACGGCAAGCCGCGCCGCGAGGTGGTGGAGGCTGCCATCGCCGCGCTGAAGGCCGTGTGGCACCGCGGCGCGGTCGACGCCGACGGCAAGACCGGCGACGGCGCCGGCATCCACGTGCAGATCCCGCAGGAGTTCTTCCGCGAGCACGTCAGCCGCACCGGCCACCGCCCGGCCGACGGACGCATCGGCGTCGGCATGACCTTCCTGCCGCGCACCGACTTCGCCGCGCAGGAGCGCTGCCGCATCATCGTCGAGCGCGAGATCCTGAACTTCGGCTACTCGATCTACGGCTGGCGCCAGGTGCCGATCGACACCTCGGTGATCGGCGAGAAGGCCAACGCGACGCGCCCCGAGATCGAGCAGATCATGATCGCCAATTCGCGCGGCGTGACCTCGCAGCAGTTCGAGATCGACCTCTTCATCATCCGCCGCCGCATCGAGAAGGCGGTGGAGCAGGAATCGATCAAGGACTTCTACATCTGCTCGCTCAGCGGCCGCTCCATCATCTACAAGGGCATGTTCCTGGCCGAGCAGGTCGACGCCTTCTATCCCGACCTGCGCGACCCGCGCTTCGAATCCTCCTTCGCCATCTTCCACCAGCGCTACTCGACCAACACCTTCCCGACCTGGCGCCTGGCGCAGCCCTTCCGCGTCATCGCCCACAACGGCGAGATCAACACCCTGTCGGGCAACGTGAACTGGATGAAGGCGCACGAGTGCCGCCTGGAGTCCAAGATCTTCGGCGCGAACGTCGAGGACCTGAAGCCGATCATCCAGCCGGAGTCCTCGGACTCCTCGGCGCTGGACGCGGTGATGGAGCTGCTGGTGCGCTGCGACCGCGACCTGCCGCTGGTCAAGTCCATGCTGATCCCCGAGGCCTGGAACGAGGACAGCGCCATCCCGCAGTCCTGGAAGGACTTCTATGCCTACTGCAACGCGGTGATGGAGCCCTGGGACGGCCCGGCGGCGATCTGCGGCTATGGCGGGCGCTGGCTGGTCGCCGGCCTGGACCGCAACGGCCTGCGGCCGCTGCGCTATTCCATCACCAGCGACGGGCTGCTCTTCGCCGGCTCCGAGACCGGCATGGTGCGCATCGACGAGGACCGCATCGTCGAGAAGGGGCGCCTCGGCCCCGGCCAGATGATCGCCGTCGATCTGCAGGCCGGCCGCCTCTACAAGGACGGCGAGATCAAGGACCAGCTCGCCGGCCGCCGGCCCTGGGGCGACTGGATCAAGCGCACCACCAAGATCGACGACCTGGTGAAGGAGCAGGGCGCCTCGCCCGGCGTCTCCATGACGCGGGAGGAGATGCGCCGCCGCCAGGTGAACTACGGCATGACCATGGAGGACCTGGAGCTGGTGCTCCAGCCCATGGTGGAGGAGGCCAAGGAAGCCGTCGGCTCGATGGGCGACGACACGCCGCTCGCCGTGCTGTCGGAGAACCCCCGCCCGCTGCACCACTTCTTCCGGCAGAACTTCAGCCAGGTCACCAACCCGCCGATCGACAGCCTGCGCGAGCGGCGGGTGATGACCCTGAAGACCCGCCTCGGCAACCTTGGCAACATCCTGGACGAGACCGACGAGCAGAACCGCTTCCTGCTGCTCTCCAGCCCGGTGCTGACCAACACCGAGTTCGACGCCATGCGCGCCTACATGGGCGCCACGGCGGTGGAGATCGACTGCACCCTGCCGATCCGCGACGCCCGGCTGGGCAGCGACGCCACGCTGCGCGAGGCGCTGCAGCGCATCCGCCGCGAGGCCGAGGACGCGGTGCGCGGTGGCGCCGAGCACGTGATCCTGTCCGACCGCGCCGCCGGGGCGGAGCGCGCGCCGCTGCCGATGATCCTGGCGACCGCGGCGGTGCACTCCCACCTGGTGCGCCAGAAGCTCCGCACCTTCACCTCGATCAACGTGCGCTCGGGCGAGTGCATGGACGTGCACTATTTCGCGGTGCTGATCGGCGCCGGGGGCACCTCGGTCAACGCCTACCTGGCCGAGGAAGCCATCGCCGATCGCCAGGCCCGCGGCCTCTTCGGCCAGCTCTCGCTGCCCGACTGCCTCGCCCGCTACAAGAAGGCGGTGGACGACGGCCTGCTCAAGATCATGTCGAAGATGGGCATCGCCGTGCTCTCCTCCTATCGCGGCGGCTACAACTTCGAGGCCATCGGCCTCAGCCGTACGCTGGTGGACGAGTTCTTCCCCGGCATGCCGTCGCGCATCTCCGGCGTCGGCCTGACCGGCATCCAGCAGAACATGATCGAGCTGCACCAGAAGGCCTGGGACGAGACCGTCATCGCCCTGCCGGTCGGCGGCTTCTTCCGCTACCGCCGCGGCGGTGAGAGCCACGCCTGGCAGGCCGGCCTGATCCACACCCTGCAGGTGGCGGTCGGCAGCGACAGCTACTCGACCTACAAGAAGTTCAGCGAGGGCGTGCGCGCGCTGGTGCCGACCTCGCTGCGCGACCTCCTGGACTTCAAGACCCAGGGCGTGACGCCGATCCCGCTGGAGGAGGTGGAGTCCATCACCTCGATCCGCAAGCGCTTCGTGACGCCGGGCATGAGCCTCGGCGCCCTGGGGCCGGAGGCGCACGAGACCCTCAACATCGCGATGAACCGCATCGGCGCCAAGTCGGACTCCGGCGAGGGCGGCGAGGACCGCGCGCGCTACACCCCGCGCGACAACGGCGACAACGCCAACTCGGCGATCAAGCAGATCGCCTCGGGGCGCTTCGGCGTGACGGCGGAGTATCTCAACAAGTGCCGCGAGATCGAGATCAAGGTGGCACAGGGCGCCAAGCCCGGCGAGGGCGGGCAGCTGCCCGGCTTCAAGGTCACCGAGATGATCGCCAAGCTGCGCCACGCGACGCCGGGGGTGATGCTGATCAGCCCGCCGCCGCACCACGACATCTATTCGATCGAGGACCTGGCGCAGCTCATCTACGACCTGAAGCAGATCAACCCCGACGCCAAGGTCTGCGTGAAGCTGGTGGCCCGCTCGGGCATCGGCACCATCGCGGCCGGCGTGGCCAAGGCCAAGGCCGACGTGATCCTGGTCTCCGGCCACGTCGGCGGCACCGGCGCCAGCCCGCTGACCTCGATCAAGTTCGCCGGCATCCCCTGGGAGATGGGGCTGACCGAGACGCACCAGGTGCTGAGCCTCAACCACCTGCGCCATCGGATCGTGCTGCGCACCGACGGCGGCATCAAGACCGGCCGCGACGTGGTGATCGCCGCCATGCTGGGCGCCGAGGAGTTCGGCGTCGGCACCGCCTCGCTGGTCGCCATGGGCTGCATCATGGTGCGCCAGTGCCACTCCAACACCTGCCCGGTCGGCGTCTGCGTGCAGGACGAGGCGCTGCGCAAGAAGTTCACC
>JAKOWB010000402.1 GCA_029781795.1 Pseudomonadota bacterium
GCATGGCGATGTAGTCGATGCCGCTGGCGCCATAGACCTGGACGCCGCCGGCGTTGATGGCGGTGTAGTCGGCGGCGTTGGAGGAGCCGAGGTAATAGTCGGCGCCGGAGCCGAGGAAGACCGTCTCGAAGGAGGCGAAGGCGCCGCCGGCGTGGAAGCGGGCATGGTCCATCTGCACCAGGTCGGCGCCAGCGCCGCCGACCAGGGTGTCGATGCCGGTGCCGCCCATGACGGCGCCGTCGGCGGCGTCGAAGAAGATCTTGTCGTTGCCGTCCTCGCCGAAGAGGGCATCGGCGCCGCTGCCGCCGTGCAGCGAATCGTTGCCGGTGCCGCCGCGCAGCGAGTTGAACTCCGCGTCGCGCCCGATCAGCCGGTCGTTGCCGTCGCTGCCGCGCAGGTTTTCGACGCTGGTCAGGGTGTCGCCCTGCGCGTCGCCGCCGTAGCCGTTGCCGTCTGTCAGGTCGACGGTGATTCCGACTCCCGAATCCTGCCAACTCGCCCAGTCGTCGAGGCCGCCCGCGCCCACCATGCGATCGGCGCCGCTGCCACCGATCAGGGTATCGTCGCCCAGGCCGCCGTTCAGCGTATCGGCGCCGTCGCCGCCTTGCAGCGTATCGATGCCGGTGTTGCCGAAGATGAAGTTGTCGCCGGCATCGCCCTTGATCTGGTCGGCCAGGCTGCTGCCCAGGATGGCCTCCACCTGGGTGACGAAGTCGCCCTGGGCCAATCCCCCCTGCTCGACCGCGTTGTCGCCGAGGTCGATCGTCACCGCGGCGGTCGAAGCGTGGTAGTCCAGCGTGTCACTGTCGCCGCCGCCGATGATGCTGTCGCCGCCGCTGTTGCCGATGAAAGTGTCGGCGCCGAAACTGCCGAAGAGCGAACTGGATCCGCTGCTGCCGACCAGGGTGTCGACGAAGGACGAGCCGATGACGTGTTCGACCTGGGTGAACCAATCGGCCGTGGCATCGCCGCCCGCCGCCGCGCCGGTCTTGAGGTTGATGTAAACGCCAGCGGACGAGTTGAGGTAGGAGAGATAATCCTGGCCGGTCCCGCCGATCAAAGAATCGCCGGCGCCGGCGCCTTCCAGGGTGTCGTTGCCGTCGCCGCCGGCCAGCGTGTTGGCCGCCGCCGAGCCATGGATCTCGTCGTTCAGCGCGGTGCCGACCGCGTTCTCGATGCCGGCCAGCGCGTCGTTCGGGTCGGCCGAGCCGATGGCAATGACAAAGCCGCCGGAGAGATTGATCTGCACGCGGTTGCCAAAGGAGGAGTAGTCGACCGTGTCGAAGCCGCCGCCGCCCTGCAGGATGTCGGCGCCAGAGGAGCCGACGAAGACGTCGTTGCCCAGGGCCCCCTGCAGGATGTTGTCGCCGGCATTGCCCTTCAGCGTGTCGTTGCTGCTGGAGCCCAGCACGTTCTCGATGCTGACCAGCGTGTCGCCGGCGGCATCGCCGCCGAACTGCGCGCCGCTGGAGCTGAGGTCGACCGTGACACCGGCGCCGGAGTTGGCATAGGTCACGCGGTCGCTGCCGGCGCCGCCGTCGAGGTAGTCGCCGCCGGCACGGCCGTCCAGCGTGTCGTCGCCGGCCAGGCCATAGAGCGAGTTGACGCCGGCCGACCCGGTCAGCGTATCGACGAAGGTGGAACCGATGGCGTTCTCGAAGCCGGAGATCACGTCGCCCAGGGCGTCGCTGCCCAGGCCGGCGGCGGTCTGCGCCGTCAGGTCGACGGTCACCGCGGCGGCGGAATTGCGGTAGTCGACCGTGTCGATGCCGGCGCCGCCAAAGAGCGAATCGGCGTTGAGGCCGCCCTCGATCAGGTCGTTGCCCTCGCCGCCCAGCAGCGTGTCGAAGCCGATGCCGCCATAGAGCGTGTCGTTGCCGCTGCCTTGCACCGGCGACAGCGCCGCCGCGTAGATGTCGCGCTCCGGATCGCCGACGGCGGCGTCGGCCTCCCAGGCCACGAGGCCGGCGAAGATGCCTTCCTCGGTCTGCGAGACGTCGATGTTCGGCTCGTCCCCGTTCAGCGCCAGGTTCAGGTTGACCTGCGTGGGCGGGAAGAGGCTGTTCAGGCCGGAGTCATAGGCCCGCTCGTAGATGACGCCGTTGTCGGCCCAGGTGACGATGATCACACCGTCCACCGTGACCGCCAGGTCGGCGTCGTTCGCCGTCTGGACCTCGTCCGCCTGGCCGGGGTTGTTGATCAGCACGGGCGCACCGACCGCGACGCCGGCGGCGGTATAGCGCTGCAGATAGATGGAATCGACGCCGCCGTCGTAGCCGACCACGAAGCCGCCCCCCGACGACAGCGGCAGCGTGCCGACGCCGAAGGCCTCGCCGAGGAGGTGGATCGCGCTGGTGATCGAGGTCGGGCTGGCGCCTACCGCGCCCGGGTCGATGATCTTGAGGTTGTTGTTGTAGACAACGGCGACGTTCGGCTGGCCGACATCGCCCGCCTCGCCGGGATTGAGCTGCGCCATCGAGATCTTGTTGGCGCTCGAGTTGCTGAGCGGCGCGATGTCGAGGGTGACGACGCCCGCGGCGCTCTGCGTGCCGCTACCGGCGTACTTGGCGAGCTTCAAGCCTCCCCCGCCCGTGGTCGCCTGGGCGATCAGCATTTCGCCGTTCGTCATCCCTTCCATCCAGAAGCGGATGACGAGCTGGCCGGCGTTCAGCGAGGGAAGACTGACCTGCGATGGCGATCCTGAACCGTCCTTGTTGTAGACCTCGATGGCTGCCTGGCCGCCACCGTTAGGGCCGTTGGCGAGGGTATAGCCGACCCAGATCTTGCCCGTGTTGCCGGTCGCCGGCAGCGGACCCTTCACCGATTCGACAACCGGGTTATAGAGGTTCGTGGTGCCGCCGGTCTCGCTCTCGACGGCGACCATCACCGGCGTCGGCAGCGAGTTTCCGTTCTGGTCCAGCAACTCCATCATGATGGTCGAGTCGCCAGGACTGACGTCCGAGTTGGCCAGCCAGACCGTGACGAAGCCGCCCGAGCCGTCGGTCCGCGCCGAGACGTCGAAGCTGGCCTCGGTCTGCGCGGTATCGATGATCTTGCGCTCGCCGAGCGCGGTATAGGACGCCACCTCGCTGTCGCCGGCCAGGATGTCGTTGCCCGAGCCGCCGACGATGGTGTCGTTGCCGCCGACGCCGCGGATCAGATCGTCGTTCTGGTTGTTGTCGCCCGGAAAGCCGGTCGGCCAGCTGTCGTTGCCATCGGTCAGCGTGCGGACCACGCCGTTCACCAGCGCGGCGGGGGGCTGCGCGACGCTTTCCCCAATGCCGCCGGTGCTGCTGCTCGTGCCGGCGGGAAGGCTGGCGCCGTCCGTGCCGCTGCCGCCGGCGAGCGTGCCGCCGCCCGATGGCCCGCTGCCCGACGCGCCGCCGCCGGACGAACCGGCCCCCGTGCCCCGGCCGACCAGCGCCTGGATCAGGCCTTGCAGCGCCGGCGGCATGCTGCTCGACATGACGGGCCGCAGGAAGCCGCCGTCGCTCCCTAGCCAGTTAATCGTTTGCTTTGCCATCGCCCAACCTGCTCGTTTCCTTCACGACGTCCCCGGCCGGCGCCGATGCCGTCCGGACAGCTGCAAGGAACGGTCCCGCCCTCAGCGATCCGCGCCCAAGCGCTTGATTTCATTCACCTTCTTCTGGCGCGAGGGGAGCTACACCCCCGTGCATAGGATCGGGTGCGCCCAGGCGAAGGTCACGCATAAACTAGTATTAATAGTTGTATAATGGATTATGCATCTGGCACGGCGGCCGCGACCGCGCTCTCCGCCTCGTCGCCGATCGCCGGCCTGAGCCCTTCAACGGCGGCGAGACTGAGGGGGGAGCTGTCCGATGGACTACGGGTCAGACCTGGCGACCGCTCGCCTCACGGCGCCTCGACCGAAATGCCGCCTTGCATCCAAACGCCGCCGATGCACGTAGCGATTATACCAAGACCCTGCTCAATCAGGTCTCGGTTGCCACATTCAGGGCGCAATCCTGATGAATATCCAGGTGTGCGAAAGCGTCGAAGAGTGACAATGACTGTAGGCGACGACCGGGCGGGGTGTCGCTATCTGAGCGGATCGGAGTACCGGGCCGTGTCTCGTTAAGCCTTTGTTTTCCTGCTGCGATTACCGGGCGCGGCAGGGATCGGTGGCTGGAGGCATGGCAGCGGCTTGCCCACTGACGGAGTATTTGACCCATGAACCGCCCACAGCAAATCCATTCCACCGTGGAAGCAGCACCCAAGCGCGGCGCCGCCACGGCATTTCGCCAGGCTGCTACCGCGCACGGCACAGGAGACGGCCGCGCGAGACGCCAGGAGAGCCTGAACGACGGCGCCACGATCTGCCAGATCCGCAACGTGCGGGTCGGCAGCCGGCGCACCACCCTGCGCCTGGAGAACGCCTTCTGGGACGCCCTCGACGCGCTCTGCGCGCGCGAGGGCACGACGGTCGACCGCATTCTGTCAGAGCTGGAGGTCCGGCGCCGGGACGAGGCCCTGACCTCGATGGTGCGCAGCTACCTGATCGCCTACTGGCACCGGCGCGCCATCGGCGATTGAACGCAAGCGTTCGCCACAGCCGGCGCGGTGGATTGTCGAGGATCGGCCCGCCAGCCTAGTCTGCGGCCGGTCCACCCACCGCGCAGGCCCTTCATGGATTCGGTGCAGCTCATCGGTCTCGTCGCCGGCAGCTTAACCACGCTCGCCTTCTTCCCGCAGGTCCTGCGGACCTGGCGCAGCCGTCAGACGCGCGGCCTCTCGCTCTCCTGGCTGCTGCTCTTCACCACCGGCGTCCTGCTCTGGCTGGTCTACGGGCTGGTGATCGGCGACCTGCCGGTCATCGTGGCGAACGCCGTCACGCTGATCCTGACCCTCTGCCTGCTCGGCATGAAGCTGCGCGGCCTGCGCCGTCAGAGCTGAGGCTGCATCCGGTCGATCGCCTTGAACTCCTTGCGCGCCAGCGCGACGAGCTGGCCGTCGGTCGGATGGTCGAGCGTCTCGACCTTGACCACGCGCGCGGCCAGCGGCGCGGCGTGCGCCTCCAGATGATGCATCAGCTCCTGCTTCGCCGTGCCGGGCCCGACCAGCAGGATCTCTCCGGCGCCGGCCAGGTGCCGGGCGATCTGCTCGTAGAAGCGCCGCGCCGAGGGCGCGCGCCCATCGTTGCCCGGGCCGGCCTTGTGGTGCAGGTGCTCGCCGCTGCCTTCGGCATGAACGACCTGCTTCTCGGCCACCTCGCCGTTGAAGCTGAAGAGGCGCGCCTCGCGGTGATCCACCCAGACCACCCAATGAAAATGCTGCGTCATGACCCGAGATCCTTCTGCCTTGGCTCGCCGGCAGACTGGCAAGGCAGGGCCTCGACGGCCTTGACCTGCATCAAGGCGAATGCCGCCACCGGCGCACAGGATTTCCGCCATGCCGACGACCATGCGCGCCATGCTGCTGGAGCGTCCGGGCAGGCCGCTGCGGCTCGTCACCCTGCCCCGCCCGGAGCCCGGGCCACGCCAGGTGCTGATCCGCGTCTCCGCCTGCGGCGTCTGCCGCACCGATCTGCACGTCGTCGACGGCGAGCTGACCGAGCCCAAGCTGCCGCTGATTCCCGGCCACGAGATCGTCGGCCAGGTGGTCGCGCAGGGTCCGGGCGCCGGGCGGCACCCGATCGGCACGCGCGTTGGCGTGCCCTGGCTGGGTCACACCTGCGGCGGCTGCCCCTACTGCGCCAGCCAGCGCGAGAACCTCTGCGACCATCCGGGTTTCACCGGCTACACGCTCGACGGCGGCTATGCCGAGTACTGCGTGGCCGACCAGGACTACTGCTTTCCGCTGCCGCCCGGGCTGAGCGACACGGCAAGCGCGCCGCTGCTCTGCGCCGGGCTGATCGGCCACCGCGCCCTGCGCCTGGCCGGCAATCCTCGGCGCCTTGGTCTCTATGGCTTCGGCGCGGCGGCGCACCTCGTCGCCCAGGTGGCGATCTACCAGGGGCTGCGGGTCCATGCCTTCGTGCAGCCGGGCGACGGCGCCGCGGCCGACTTCGCCCGCGCCCTGGGCTGTGTCTGGGCCGGCCCCTCCGACCGGCCGGCGCCGGAACCGCTCGACGCCGCCATCATCTTCGCCCCGGTCGGCGCGCTGATCCCGGCGGCGCTGGCCGCGGTCGCCAAGGGCGGGCGCGTGGTCGCCGCCGGCATCCACATGTCCGACATCCCCAGCTTCCCCTACGCGCTGCTCTGGGGCGAGCGCCACCTGCTGTCGGTCGCCAACCTGACGCGGCGGGACGCGACCGAGTTGCTGGCCATCGCTCCCGTCGTGCCCTTGAAGCCGAAGGTCGAGGTCTTCGCCCTGGCCGCGGCCAACCAGGCGCTCGACAGCCTGCGGGCCGGGCACATCACCGGCGCCGCCGTGCTGGTGCCCTAGGGTGCCCAAGGTTGGAGCGACCCCCTGCGCCGTGGTAAAGGGGCCCCGGTCGCCGGGTTAGCTCAGGGGTAGAGCAACCGCCTTGTAAGCGGTAGGTCGTCGGTTCAATTCCGACACCCGGCACCAAGGCACCGCCCCGTCAGCCCCCCGCCGCCTCGCCACGCGCCTGCAGCAGCTGGCGCAGCGTCCCTTCGCGGCGGCTGAGCCACCAGGCGTACTGCTCCGGCCAGCCGGCGAAGGCCGCGTGCGGGTCGTTCGGCAGGCGCGCCAGTTCGTGCAGCGGCCAGAAGGGGTCGAACAGCGCCTGGCGGCCGATCGCCACCATGTCCGCCTGGCCGTCCAGGATCACCTGCCCGGCCATGGCGGCGTCGACGATCAGGCCCACGGCCTGGGTGGCGATGCCGGCGTGGCGCCGCACCTCGGCCGCGAAGGGCACCTGGTAGGCCAGCGCGCGCGTGACGTTGGCGGCCGTGGCCGAGCCGGCGAGGCCGCCGCTGGAGCAGACCACCATGTCGATGCCGGCGGCCTTCAGCTCCACCGCAAAGGCCTGCGACTGCTCCAGCGTCAGCCCGGCCTCGTCCCAGTCGACGGTGGAGATCTTATAGAGCAGCGGGAAGCCAGCCGGCACGGCGGCCCGCACGGCGCGCGCCACCTCCAGCCCGAAGCGCATGCGCCCGGCGAAGTCGCCGCCGTAGGCGTCCTGCCGCTTGTTGGTCAGCGGCGAGAGGAAGGAGTGCAGCAGGTAGCCGTGCGCGCCGTGGATCTCGATGGCATCGAAGCCGGCGGCGATCGAGCGGCGCGCCGCGGCGGCGAAGGCGGCGACGATGCCGGCGATCTCCCCGGTCTTCAGTGCCGCGGGCTCGATCCAGCCCGGTCCCAGCGCCTCCGTCGTCGGACCGACGATGCCCCAGGGACGGTCGCCCCGCGCCAGGTCCTCGGCCGCCAGCGGGCCGTTGCCGAACCAGGGCCGCTGCATCGAGGCCTTGCGCCCGGCGTGAGCGATCTGAATCGCCGCCTTGGCGCCCTGCTGGTGCAGGAAGCGGACGATGCGCGCCAGCGGCTCGATCTGCCCGTCGTGCCACAGCCCGGTATCGCCGTGGGTGATGCGGCCGCGCGCCTCGACCGCCGTGGCCTCGAGCGTCACCAGGGCGAAGCCGCCCTTGGCGAAGCTGCCCAGGTGGACCAGGTGCCAGTCCGTCACCACCCCGTCGACCGCCGAGTACTGGCACATCGGCGGCACCGCCAGGCGGTTCTTCAGCGAGAGGCCGCGCACCGCGACCGGCGAGACGAGCGCCGCGATGGCGCGGGCGACGGCTTCCGGTCCCCTGGGGTCGGTGACCTCCGGCGCCTTCCATTCGGTGATCGCATTCATCGCCCAGCCCTCTCTCGTCCGTGCGGCGACAGACTAAAGGGGTCGGGCGCGGTGCGTCTCGCCCTTCCGCCGGCAGGTGCTGTTCCCTGGCGTCAGGACCTGAGGTTCACTTCCAGCAGCACGGTGTCGGTCTCGAACACCGCCTGGTGCCAGGTGTCGGGCGGGAAGCGGATCACCACGCCCGGCTCCAGCACGCACTCGCCGCTGGCCGTGGTCAGCTTCGCCCGGCCGCTCTCGACGATCACGAACTGCTCGAAGGCGTGGCTGTGCTTGCCGGCCTGGGTGCCGGCCGGAATGACGATGCGCTGGATGTCCGCGCCCATGCCGGGGACCAGGCTGCGCGCCACCCCCGCCTGCACCGCCGCCGCCTGCTCGGACCAGCGGAAAACCTCCGTAGCCATCTCTCGCGTCCCTCCCGGGGAGTTTCTGCCCTTTTCACGATTGTACGTCGGCCGGCGCGCAAAAGCCCACTTTCAGTCGTCCGCGGTCGGACGTTTTGCGGCCGCCCAACGCGCGGCGGTCTGCGGCTTGACGAAGAGCGCGGCGATCTGCGGATAGGCCGTGCGCAAGCGCCGTTCCAGGGTCTCGACGCCACGCTCGATCTCCGGCGCGGTCAGATCGTCGTGGAACTCGGCACTCAGTGCCACCAGCACCTGCTCAGGCGCCAGGTGTACGGTGATGACGCCATTGGCGCGGTGCACCTCGGGTGCCCGGGCGACCAGGGCCAGGATGCCGCGCTCCAGCCGCGAGGAGGCGCGCTCGCCGATCAGCAGGGCCTTGGTCTCGCGCGCCAGGAAGGCGGCGGTGGCCGCCAGCACCACGCCGATGCCGATCGAGGCGGCGCCGTCCAGCTCGGGGATCTCGAACTGCTGGGCGGCGAAGATGCCGGCAAAGGCGATGGCGAGCCCGAGCAGCGCGGCGCTGTCCTCGAACAGCACGGTGAAGGTCGTCGGGTCCTTGCTGCGGCGGACGGCGGCGAAGTAGCCGTGGGCCCCCTTCTGCCGCCGGAACTCGCGCAGCGCGACGGTCCAGGAGGCGCCCTCGAAGAGCATCGACAGCCCAAGCACGGCATAGGTCCAGGCGACGTTGCGCACCGGTGCCGGCTCCAGGATGTGGACCACCCCTTCGTAGAAGGAGACGCCGGCGCCGACGGCGAACACCAGCAGGGCGACGATGAAGCTCCAGAAATAGAGCTCGCGCCCATAGCCCAGCGGATGCTCGGCATCCGGCGGCTTGGCCGAGCGGCGCAGCCCGTACAGCAGCAGTACCTCGTTGCCGGTGTCGACCAGGGAATGCACGCCTTCGCTCAGCATGGCCGAGCTGCCGGTGATGGCGGCGGCGGTGAACTTGGTGGCGGCAATCGCCAGGTTGCCGGCCAGCGCTGCATAGATCGCGACCCTGCTACCGCCGCCCGACGCCACGCCCTCTCCTCCGCGCTGTTCCTCCAGCTTCAAACGCGATCCTAGCGGCGAAGTGCCGCCGGCGCGTCCGCGAATCCGCTAGGCTCACCCGACACCGCCCCAGCCGACGGATGCCGCCATGCTGTCGCTCTTCGACCTGACCGCCATCCTGCTGACGCTGACGGCGCTCTTCGCCTGGATCAACCACCGCCTGCTCGGCCTGCCGCCGGCCATCGGCCTGCTGATCATGGCCCTGGCGACCGCCCTGGTCATGGCGCTGGCGCAGTGGGCGATCCCCGACCTGCCCGCCTATCACGCCGTCATCCAGGGCCTGCACCAGATCGACTTCGAGGAGGCCCTGCTGCACGGCATGCTGGCCTTCCTGCTGTTCGCCGGCGCGCTGCACATCGACCTGGGACGGCTGCGCAGCCGCGCCGTCGCCGTCGGCGTGCTGGCGCTCATCGGCACGGTCCTGACCATGCTGCTGGTGGCCACCGGCTTCTGGGCCGGCCTCAGGTTGCTTGGCCTGCCGCTCGACTTCGCCTGGTGCCTGGTGTTCGGCGCCGTCATCGCGCCGACCGATCCCATCGCCGTGCTCAGCACCTTGAAGGCGGTGCGCCTGCCGAAGTCGATGGAAACCGACATCGCCGGCGAATCGCTGTTCAACGACGGCATCGGCGTGGTGCTCTTCGCGATTGCCTTGCAGGCGGCGCTGGCCGGCGGCGGTGGCGATGGCGAGTTCGGCCTCGGCACCGCGCTGCGACTGCTGCTGGTCGAGGCGGGCGGCGGCGCGCTACTCGGGCTCGTCGCCGGCTGGCTGGCCTATCGCGCCATGCGCGCCATCGACGATTTCCCGACCGAGGTGCTGGTGTCGCTGGCCCTGGTCACCGCGACCTACGCGGCGGCCGATGCGATCCACATCAGCGGGCCGATCGCCGTCGTGGTGGCCGGGGTGCTGATCGGCAACCACGGCGTCGCCCACGCCATGAGCGAGACCACGCAACGCTATGTGCTGGGCTTCTGGACCCTGATCGACGAGATCCTGAACGCCGTGCTCTTCCTGCTGATCGGGCTGGAGGTGCTGGTGCTCAACCTCTCGCCGGACTTCGCCCTGGTCGCCCTGTTGGCCGTGCCGCTGGCGCTGCTGGCCCGCTACGTCGCCGTCGCCGGGCCGGTGACGCTGCTCGGCCGCTGGCAGAGCTTCCAGCGCGGCACCGTGGCGGTGCTGACCTGGGGCGGCATCCGCGGCGGCATCTCCATCGCCCTGGCGCTGTCGCTGCCCGAGGGTCCGGCACGCGCCACCATCCTGGCCGGCACCTATGCCGTGGTGCTCTTCACCATCATCGTCCAGGGCCTCAGCGTCGCCTGGGTGGCGCGCCGCTTCGTGCGCGACCCGGCCGAGGACTAGCGCCCGACAGACTAACGCCCGAAGCCGGCGCTCTGCGGCAGCCAGAGCGCCAGGCCCGGCACCGCCCAGATCACCAGCAGTCCGGCGATCAGCAGCAGGACATAGGGCAGCGCGCCGCGCACGATCTCGCCCAGCGGGGCGCCCGCGATGCCCTTGATGACGAAGAGGTTCATGCCGACCGGCGGGGTGATCAGCGCCAGCTCCAGGTTGATCATCAGCATCACGCCGTACCAGATCGGGTCGATCTGCAGCGCCGTCATGGCCGGCAGCAGGATCGGCGTGGTGATCAGGATGATGGCGATGGTCTCCAGGAACATGCCGAGCACGAAGATCGCCGCCATGACCACCAGGATGAAGCCGGTCTGGTCGAGGCCGAGCGCCGTCACCCCCTCCATCAGGTCGTTCGGCAGGCGGATGATGGTGACGGCGTGGCCGAACAGCGCCGCGGCCGCCATGATCATGAACAGCATCGCCGTGGTGCGCATGGTCTGCACCGCGCAGTCCCAGATGTCCCTGAGGCCCACGTTGCGGTAGACCAGCAGCGCCACCAGCAGGGCATAGACCGCGCCGACCGCCGCCGCCTCGCTGGCGGTGAAGATGCCGAAGTAGATGCCGCCCAGGATGATCGGCGGCATCAGCACCGCCCAGAAGGACCTGGCGAAGGCGCGCAGCACCTCGCGCCAGCCGACCCAGTCCTGCTTCCGCGTGCCGCCGTGCGCCCGCGCCTGCCACCAGGAGAAGACCGCGAAGACCACGGCCAGCAGCAGCCCCGGCAGCATGCCGGCGAGGAAGAGCCCGCCGATCGAGGCGTTGGTGACGATGGCATAGAGGATCATCGGGCCCGAGGGCGGGATCAGGATGCCCAGCGTGCCGCCGGCGGCGATGATGCCGTAGGTGTCGCGCGGCCGGTAGCCGAAGCGCTGCATCTGCGGGATCGCGGTCGAGCCGATGGTGAGCGCGGTGGCGACCGAGGAGCCCGAGATGGTGGCGAAGATGGTGCAGCAGAGGATGGTGGCGAAGCCGAGCCCGCCGCGCACATGGCCCACCAGCTTGTTGGCCATGTCGTAGAGGTCGTCCACCACCTTGGCCTTGATCATCACGTGCGCCATGAAGGCGAACATCGGGATGGTGGCCAGCAGGGGGTTGTTCAGGCTGGCGAAGACCGTGTCGCCCATCGAGGCGACCTTGCCTTCGTAGAGCCAGAGCACGCCGAGCGAGGTGAGGCCGAGGGCGGCGAAGATCGGAAGGCCGGCCAGCAGCAGCAGGATCAGAGCGCCGAGGATCAGGATCAGCGTCATCGCGGCCTCCGCGCCAGCAGGCGCAGGAAGGCGGTCAGCGCCGCCAGCCCCAGCAGCAGGGCGCCCAGCACCAGCGCGGTCTGCAGCATCCACATGGGCAGCGCCAGCTCGCCCGGCGAATAGGCCTCGAAGCGGCGCGAGAACATCATGGTCCGCCAGCCGGTGAGGCCCAGCAGCACGGCGAAGCCCAGGACCGAAAGCTGCGCCAGCAGATCCAGCCACCAGCGCAGGCGCGGCCCGCAGCGGTCGTAGAGGATGTCGATGCGGATGTGGTCGCCGCGGCGCAGCGCCTCGGCCGCGCCCAGCATGACGATGAAGACCATCAGGAAGCCGACGGCCGCGTCGGCGCCCAGCAGCGGGTCGCTCAGCAGGTAGCGCCGCACCACCGCCACGATGGTGATCGCCAGCACGGCCAGGATCATCAGGGCCGAGAGCCAGCCGCCGACGCGCGCGCAGGCGTCGGCGGCCGCTCCCAGGCGTGAGGCGGGCGCGGCGTCGCCGGGGGCGGCCGCCGCGTCCTGGTTTCGCTGCATCAGCGGCGCCTACTGGATCTTCTTCACCAGCTCCAGCAGCTTCTTGCCGTCCTCGCCGGTCTCCTCGGCGAAGCCCTCGTCGAAGGCCGGCTGCATGATGGCGCGGAAGGCCTCGTTCTCCTCCGGCGTGGCGATGTGTACCACGACGCCCTTCTCCTCCAGCTGCTTCGGCGCCGCGGCCGCGGCCTCCTGCGAGGCCTCGAGCGCCCAGCCGGCGGCTTCCTCGCCCGCCGTCTTCAGCGCCGCCTTGGCCTTGTCGCTGAGGCCCTCGTACCAGTCCGGATTGACGTAGCCGTGCAGATAGGCCGCCAGCACCGGCAGGACCGTCATGTGGTCCTGCACCTCGTAGTACTTGCGCGAATAGGCGGCAGCGACGTCGGTGATGGCGGCGTCGATCACGCCGGTGGAGAGCGACTGGTAGACCTCGCTGCCCGGCATGGAGACGGTGATGGCGCCCATGGCGGCGAGGCCTCGGTCGAAGGCCGGACCCAGGCCGCGCATCTTCAGGCCCTGGAAGTCCTCGGGCTTGGTCAGCGCCTTGCCCTTGGAGGTGAAGACCGAGGTGTTGGTCTGGAACATCCAGACCACGTTCTTCACGCCCTTCTCGGCCAGCTTCTCCTCCAGGAAGGCGGCGGCCTCGCTGGTCGGCCACTTCTTCCAGGCCTCGATCGAGGACATGGTGTAGGGCCCCAGCGTCACGTTCATCAGCGGCAGCGTCTTGCCCCACTGGAAGTTCAGCGAGAAGGCGCACTCGATGTCGCCCTTCGCCACGGCCAGGATGTTGTCGTTGGCCTTCACCAGGCTGTCGGCGCCGAAGACCTGGACGTCGATCTCGCCCTCGGACAGCTTCTCCACCTCGGCGGCCCACTTGTCGACCACGATGGCGATGTGGTGGGCCGGCGGCAGCTGGTGGCTGCAACGCATGACCGTGGCGGCCTCCGCCGGAATCGCGGCCGACGCCAGCAGCAGGGCGGCAAGGGTAGCGGCAATCGTCTTCATCTCGTTCCTCCCAAAACCTCAGGTTTCTTGCTTGCTACAGCTTTCGCGACGGAACCCGCTTCAGGCCCGCCAGTCAACCGTTCGTGGCGGCCCCGCCGCCGCCAGGGCACCGTGGAAGGGCTCGCCCGGCATGGCCGCCTCGGCCACCCGGCGCGCGCCTGCCAGCGCCTCGATGTCGATCCCCGTGCCGAAGCCCTTGGTCTCGCAAAGGTAGACCAGGTCCTCGAAGACCACGTTGCCGCTGGCGCCCGGGGCGAAGGGGCAGCCGCCGAGGCCGCCGAGCGAGGCGTCGAGTACCCGCGCGCCGTTGTCCAGCGCGGCGGCGGCGTTGGCGATGCCCATGCCGCGCGTGTCGTGCAGGTGCACGATGAAGGGCCTGCTGCCGCAGAGCTTCGCCACCGCGGCCGTCAGCTCGCCCACCTGCTTCGGCCCGACGAAGCCGACCGTGTCGGCGATGCCGACGATGTCGGCGCCGGCTTCGAGCAGCGACTCGACCAGGCGCAGCACCTCGACCTCGGCCACCTTGCCGGCGATCGAGCAGCCGAAGGCCATGGCGATGCCGGCATTGACCAGCGGCCGGCGGTTGGAGGCGTCGCGCTGGCGCACCACGCCCCGCACCAGCGCCACCGCCTGCTGGCGCGAGCGGCGGGCGTTGGCCTGGCTGTGCTCCTCGGTCGCCGAGACGACGCAGGTGACCTCGTCCAGCGCGGTCTGCAGCGCGTCGTCGGCGGCCCGCTCGTTCATCGCCAGGGCCGAGGCCCGGGCCCCGGGAATCTCCTCGATCGTGGCGATGACATCGCGCACGTCGGCGAACTGCGGGAAGCGCGCCGGCGGCAGGAAGGAGCCGGCCTCGAACACCCGCACGCCGGCCGCCGCCTCGCGCCGGATCCAGTCCTGCTTGGCCGCGGTCGAGGGCCAGGTCTTCACCAGCTGCAGGCCGTCGCGCAGCCCGACCTCGCGCAGCGTGACGCGCCCCTCGGGATAGAGGTCCTCGATCCGGCTCATGCCGCCTGCTCCCCGTCGCGGCCCTCGGCCGCGGCGATCTCCGCCGGGCTGAGGCCCAGCGCGCCCAGGATCTCGGCGCCGTCGCCGCCCACCGCGGCCAGGTCGCCGCCGCCAGCCAGCATCGTGCCGTCGACCTCGAAGGGCAGCACCGGCGCGCGGAAGCTCTTGCCGTCCGGCAGGTGGGAGGTCGCAAGGCCGCCCGGCCGCATGACATGCGGGTCCTGGTACATGTCGGACGGCTTGGCGATCGGCGAATAGGGGATGCCGAGCTGCTCGAAGGACTTGAGCAGCGCGCCGGACTCCCGCGCCTTCAGCGCCCCCGCGATGACCGGCAGCGTCCAGCTCCGCGCCTCGATCTGGTCCATGCGCTTCTGCAGGCGCGGGTCGGCCAGCAGCTCGTCGAGGCCGAGCAGCTTGCAGAGCGCGGCCCACTGCCCCTCGGTCACCGCGGCGACGAAGACCTGCCGGCCGTCCGCCGTGTCGAAGATGTCATAGACCGGCCAGGAGAAGTCGCGCTCCGGCATGGGCGGCGGGCAGCGGCCCTCCAGCTCGAACTGCACCATGTGCTGCGCCACCAGCAGCAGGCAGTTCTCGAACAGGCCGACGCGCAGGCTGCGGCCCTGCCCGGTCTCGCGCCGTTCCAGCAGCGCCGCCAGCACGCCGAAGGCGCCGAACAGCCCGCCCATGATGTCGTTGGCCGAGGAGCCGACGCGCAGCGGCCGGCCGGTGGGCCCGGTCATGTAGGCCAGGCCCGTCATCATCTGCACCACCTCGTCCAGCGCCGTGCGCTCCTGGTAGGGCCCGCTGAGGAAGCCCTTGTGCGAGGCGACGATGAGGCGCGGGTACCGGCGGCGCAGCTCGTCCAGGTCGGCGCCCATCTGCGCCAGCGAGGCGTCGCGGAAGTTCTCGACGAAGACGTCGGCGGTGGCCAGCAGCCGGTCCAGCGCCGCCCGTCCGGCCGCTGCCTTGAGATCCAGGCGCACCGACTTCTTGCCGCGGTTGAACAGCGGCCACATGGGCCGGCCCATGCCGCCGAGATAGCGTGTCTTGTCGCCCTCCGGCGGCTCGACCTTGATCACCTCGGCGCCGAGGAAGCCCAGGAACATTCCGCAGGACGGGCCCATGATCATGTGGCTCATCTCGACCACACGGGTCCCGGCAAGCGGCTGGAAACTCTGGTCCATCGGGCGGCGATCACCTTTTTCGCGCAGCATCTCGGCCGGACCTTAGCCTTGCCGCCGACCGTCGGAAAAATATAATGTTTGAAAGCGATCTTTCTAGAAAATCGAAATCAAATGGACAGCCGCCAGCTCCGCTACTTCGCGGCGATCTATGACTACGGCTCGCTCTCCACCGCGGCCGAGCACCTGCGCGTCGCGGTCTCCGCGCTCAGCCACCACCTGGCGAACCTGGAGGCCGAGCTCGGCGCGCGTCTGTTCCTGCGCAAGCCGCGCGGCCTCAAGGCCACGGCGGCGGGCGAGCAGCTCTACCTGCACGCCAGGGCCATCCTGAAGGCCATGGCGGCGGCGGAGCGCGACCTGCGCGCCGGCGGCGGCGAGGTCTCGGGGGAGGTCTCGATCGGCATGGCCTTCTCGGCGGTCAAGGCGATCGGCGTGGAGCTGGCGCGCACCGTGCTGGCCGACTATCCCAAGCTCCGCCTCTCGGTGACCGAGAGCCTCTCGGGCGCCACGCTGCTGCAGCTCCTGGCCTCCGAGGTCGACCTGGCGCTGGTCTACAACCCGCCGGCCGACGGGCGCCTCAAGACCCGGCCGGTGCTGGAGGAGCGCATGGTCTGCGTCGGCATGCGCCAGATCATCGGCGACAGCGCGGCGCCCATCACCTTCGACGAGCTGCTGGAGCTGCCGCTGATCCTGCTGCGCCAGGGGCTCTCGGCCCGCGCCATCCTGGACGACGCCGGCCTGCTGAAGAAGCTGGAGGCGCGGGCCAAGCTGCAGATGAACTCGGTGCACGCCATCGGCGGCTCGCTGCTGGCCGGCCTCGGCTGCGTCGTCGGCACGCGGCTCTTCATGTCGGAGTACATCGCCAGCGGCGCGCTGCACGTCCGCCCCATCGTCGCGCCCGAACTCTCGCGCACGCTGCACCTCTGCGAGATGGCCGACCGCCCGGCGACCTATGCGCTGGAGACGATCCGCGACCTGGTGCTCCGCCTCATCGCCGAGGCCGTGACCAGCGGCCGCTGGGAGGCGACGCTGGCCGGCGGCCACCCCTTGCGCGCGCAATAAAATTATAGCAGTAATGCTGACGTATCTGTCGCCGCCGGCATAGCCCTGTACAGAGCCTCTGGGCAGGGTCAGCCTTGAGGCGGCGGCGGCACGGCCCTACCTGCCTTGGCAGGCGACAAGAAGCGGACCCTGGGAGGACAGCACCATGGGTGACGGCGATCTCGACACGCCCTTCGGCCCCCTGACCCTGCACGTGCCGGAGCCGGCGGTGCGGCCGGGCGACACGCCGGACTTCTCGCAGGTGAAGATCCCCAGCGCCGGCTCGGTGCCGCGCCCGCCGGTCGATGCCGACCCGGAGCGCATCCGCGACCTGGCCTTCTCCATCATCCGCGTGCTGAACCGCGAGGGCGAGGCGGTCGGCCCCTGGGCCGGCAGCCTGACGCAGGAGCAGTTGCTGGAGGGCCTGCGCCACATGATGACGCTGCGCGCCTTCGACGCGCGCATGTTGATGGCGCAGCGCCAGGGCAAGACCTCCTTCTACATGCAGCACATGGGCGAGGAGGCGGTGAGCTGCGCCTTCCGCCGGGCGCTCGGTCCCGGCGACATGAACTTCCCGACCTATCGCCAGGCCGGCCTGCTGATCGCCGACGGCTATCCGCTGGTCGAGATGATGAACCAGATCTATTCGAACGAGCGCGACCCGCTGAAAGGCCGGCAGCTCCCGGTCATGTACTCCTCCAAGCCGCATGGCTTCTTCACCATCTCGGGCAACCTCGCGACGCAGTGGATCCAGGCCGTCGGCTGGGCCATGGCCTCGGCGATCAAGCGCGACACCCGCATCGCCGCCGCCTGGATCGGCGACGGCTCGACCGCCGAATCCGACTTCCACGCCGGGCTGGTCTTCGCCTCGACCTACAAGCCGCCGGTGGTGCTGAACATCGTCAACAACCAGTGGGCCATCTCTACCTTCCAGGGCATCGCGCGCGGCGGCTCGGGCACCTTCGCCGCCCGCGGCCTCGGCTTCGGCATCCCCTCGCTGCGCGTCGACGGCAACGACTACCTGGCCGTGCACGCCGTCGCCGCCTGGGCAGTGGAGCGCGCGCGCCGCAACCTGGGGCCGACGCTGATCGAGTACGTCACCTACCGCGTCGGCGCGCACTCCACCTCGGACGATCCCTCGGGCTATCGCCCCAAGACCGAGTCCGACGCCTGGCCGCTGGGCGATCCCGTCATCCGCCTGAAGAACCACCTGATCGGCCTCGGCGCCTGGTCCGAGGAGCGGCACAAGCAGGCCGAGGCCGAGGTGATGGACACGGTGCTGGCGGCGCAGAAGGAGGCCGAGAGCCACGGCACGCTGCACGCCGGCGGCAAGCCTTCGGTGCGCGACATCTTCGAGGGCGTCTATGCCGAGATGCCGCCGCACCTGCGCCGGCAGCGCCAGCAGGCGGGGGTCTGACGCCATGCCGCGCATGACCATGATCGAGGCCGTCCGCGACGCCATGGACGTGATGATGGGCCTCAACGACGACGTGGTGGTCTTCGGCGAGGACGTCGGCTTCTTCGGCGGCGTCTTCCGCTGCACCCAGGGCCTGCAGGCGAAGTACGGCAAGACCCGCTGCTTCGACGCGCCGATCAGCGAGTCCGGCATCGTCGGCGCCGCCATCGGCATGGCGGCCTATGGCCTCAGGCCCTGCGTCGAGATCCAGTTCGCCGACTACATGTACCCGGCCTACGACCAGATCGTGTCCGAGGCCGCGCGCCTGCGCTACCGCTCGGCCGGGGAGTTCACCTGCCCCATGGTGATCCGCATGCCGACCGGCGGCGGCATCTTCGGCGGCCAGACGCACAGCCAGAGCCCCGAGGCGCTCTTCACCCACGTCTCGGGCCTGAAGACCGTGGTGCCCTCCACGCCCTACGACGCCAAGGGCCTGCTGATCAGCGCCCTCGAGGACCCGGACCCGGTGATCTTCCTGGAGCCCAAGCGCCTCTACAACGGCCCCTTCGACGGCCACCACGAGCGCCCGGTGACGCCCTGGTCCAAGCATCCGCTGGGCGAGGTGCAGGCCGGCCACTACCGCATCCCGCTCGGCAAGGCGCAGGTCCGCCGGCCAGGCAGCGCGGTCACCGTGCTGACCTACGGCACCATGGTCTATGTCGCCGAGGCGGCGGCCGAGGAGACCGGCGTCGACGCCGAGGTGATCGACCTGCGCACCCTGCTGCCGCTGGACCTCGAGACGATCGTCGCCAGCGTCGCCAAGACCGGGCGCTGCGTCGTGCTGCACGAGGCGACGCTGACCTCGGGCTTCGGCGCCGAGCTGGTCTCGCTGGTGCAGGAGAACTGCTTCTATCACCTGGAGGCGCCGATCGCCCGCATCGCCGGCTGGGACACGCCCTATCCCCACGCGCAGGAGTGGGACTACTTCCCCGGCCCCGCGCGCGTCGGCCGCGCGCTGCTCGACACCGTGGAGGCCTGAGCCATGGCACTGCATGCGATCCGCCTGCCGGACGTGGGCGAGGGCGTGGCCGAGGCCGAGCTGGTCGAGTGGCACGTGAAGGTCGGCGACCTGGTGCGCGAGGACGACATGCTCGCCGCCGTGATGACCGACAAGGCGACGGTGGAGATCCCCTCGCCGGTCGCCGGCACCGTGGCCTGGGTCCACGGCGAGATCGGCGAGAAGCTGGCGGTCGGCAGCGAGATCGTGCGCATCGAGGTCGCCGGCGAAGCGCCGCCGCCGCGCCGTGGCCAAGCCGCGCCCGCGCCCGCGCCGGCACCTGCGCCCGCTCCCGCCGCCGCGCCGGCCGCGGCCCCTGTGCCTGCAGCGGCCCCCGCCCCGGCACCCACCCCCGCCGCCAAGGCCCCGGCCCGCCCGGCACCGCAGGGCCAGGCCCGCCTGCCGCGCGCCGAGGGCGAGAAGCCGCTGGCCTCGCCGGCCGTACGCCAGCGCGCGCGCGAGGCCGGCGTCGACCTGCGCCAGGTGGCCGGCAGCGGCCCGGCCGGCCGCGTCACGCACGAGGACCTCGACAGCCTCTTCGCCAAGGGACCCGGCGGCCCCGGCGCCGGGCGCGCCGCGGCGCTGCAGCCCAAG
>JAKOWB010000403.1 GCA_029781795.1 Pseudomonadota bacterium
CGCGGTGCAGGGCGCGGATGCGCTCGACGATCTCGACGTCGGCCTTGGTGCGCCTGAGGTTGTGGCGAACGTAGTCGGTCCAGGTCGGGGTGTTGTAGGTCTCGACCCAGACAGCCGGATCGCCGAGGTCGCGGGCCAGGATCCAGTGCCGGGCGCCGTCGCGCCGGCGGATGCGCTTGCGCTCGGTCATGGCCGCGAGGAAGGCGGGAATATCCTCGGTCGCGATGCGGTAGGTGATCTCGACGCGGATGGGGCCGCTGCGGGGCTGCAGGTCGAGCTCCAGCGCGGGCTCCTTCCAGCTGTTGAGCGGATCGAGGTCGAGCGCCGTGCGCTTGGGCAGCGGCAGCACGAAGCCCATGGCGATGCCCAGAAACAGCGGCACCGCCGCGACCAGCAGCGCCGTGGGCGTGCTCCAGCGGTCGGCGATCAGGCCCCAGATCCAGGCGCCCAGCGACATGCCGCCGAAGGTCACGGTCTGGTAGACCGAGAGCGTTCGCCCCACGACCCAGCGCGGCGAGAAGAGCTGCACCGAGACGTTGAAGTGGGAGAGCGCCAGCACCCAGCAGGCGCCGCCCGAGAGCATGCCGATGGCGGTGAGCCAGGGGCTGGTGCTGAGGCCGGTGATGACGACGCAGAAGGCAAAGCCGGCGAAGGCGATGCGCACCACCCATTCGGCGCTCAGGCGCCTGTGGAGGCGGTTGCCGAGCAGCGCCCCACCGATAGCGCCAACGCCGAAGGCGCCCAGCATGAGGCCGTAGGTGAGGGGGCCGCCGCCGAGCTGGCCCGCCGAGACGACCGGAAGCAGCGCCAGCACCACGGTCGCCGAGAAGCCGAAGACGAAGGCCCGCAGCAATACCTTGCCGATATTGGGAGACATGGCGACGTAGCGCAGGCCGGCCAGCATGGCCGGGCCGATCTGCTCCCGCGGCAGGTGCGAGGGCGGATGCCCTGGGCGCCAGCGGAAGAGCACACCGAGGACCCCGAGGTAGCTGACGGCGTTGATGGCGAAGGCGACGCTCGCCCCGGCCGCGGCGACGATGATGCCGCCGATCGCGGGCCCGACGCTGCGCGAGAGGTTG
>JAKOWB010000434.1 GCA_029781795.1 Pseudomonadota bacterium
GCGCCCGGCCGGCAACAGCTACCCCGACGAGCTGCGCATCGCCTTCGACGGCGACGCCGTGCTGTTCTCCGACGAAGCCGAGCAGGTGTTTCAAAAGAAGGGCCTGGCCGCCTTCCAGCAACACGAAAAGCGCAAGGCCGACGAGCCCTTGCCCGCCGGCCCCTTCAAGCCCTTCCTCGAAGCCCTGCACCGCCTGCAGCAGGACGGCCCGCCGGGCCTGCGCATCCGCACCGCGTTGGTCACCGCGCGCGGCGCGCCGGCGCACCGCCGCGCCATCCAGACGCTGATGCGCTGGAACATCCGCGTGGACGAGGCGATGTTCCTGGGCGGCCTGCCCAAGGGCGAGTTCCTGCGCGAGTTCGAGCCCGACTTCTTCTTCGACGACCAGAGCGGCCACATCCAGCAGGCCGCCGGCTTCGTGCCCGCCGGCCACGTGGCGGCGGGCGTTACAAATGCACCCGCGCCCAAGGCAACCGGACGGCCGCGCCTGCGTTCCAATCGCGCATGACTTGGATGTTTCGCCTTCGCGCCGCCGCGGCGCTGCTCACCGGCGCGCTCGCGGGCGCCGCCGCGCTGGCCCAGTCCGCACCCAGCGCGCCCGCAACGACGCCGCCCGCCACGGCCGCCAGGACGCCCAGCAGGGGCGAGGCGCAGGCGCTGCAGCTGTTCAACATGCTCGACGCCGACGGCGATGGCCGCATCTCGCGCGCCGAGGCCCAGGTGGCCATCCGCATCAAGCCCTCGCTGGCCGAGCTGTTCGAGCGCACCGACACCAACCACGACGGCTACCTGACGCAGGACGAGATCCGCGCCGAGGCCGCCCGCCAGCGCGCCGAGCGCCAGGCCCGCCGCCAGCGCGAGGCCACCGCGGCCGGCACCATGTCGCGCCCGTAAAGTTTGTAAAGCCGGTCGGCGCGGCAGCGGCCGCACCCGTTGGCAAGATCACACTGGAGCGCCATCGTCCGGCGCGCCCAGCGAAGTCAAGGCCATGCCAAACACCCCCCGTCTGCTGTCACGCCGCCACGCGCTGCGCCTGGCCGCCTGGGGCGCCGCCGCCGTGGCGGCGCCCTGGGCGCGCGCCAGCAACCCGCCCGCCGACACCACCGCCAATACCTGGCGCGCGCTCTCGCGCCTGGGCTACGGCCCCACGCCCGCGCTGATCGCGCAGGTGCGGCAGGCCGGCGGCGCGCAGGCCTGGGCGCTGGCCGCCATCGACGCCGCCCTGGCCGCCAGCCAGGCGCCCATCCAGCTCGGCGGCCTGCCGGGCGACTTCGACGCCCCGCTGCCCGAAATCTTCGAGCGCACGGCCGAGGGGCGCAA
>JAKOWB010000166.1 GCA_029781795.1 Pseudomonadota bacterium
CCAGATGGAAGCAGTAGACGCCGCCGGCGGCGCCGGTGATCGCCGCGCTGATGGCGAAGGCCGCCAGCTTGTAGGGCATCGGCGAGATGCCCTGGGCGCGCACCAGGTCCTCGTTCTGCTTGATCGCCACCAGGGTGCGGCCGATGCGCGAGGTGCACAGCGCATAGAGCACCAGCAGCATCGCCAGCGCGAAGCCCCAGGCGATCCAGTAGAATTTCGCCGTGTCGTCGAAGATGACGCCGAAGGCCTGTGGCGCCGGCAGGTTGGGGATGCCCAGCGGGCCGCGCGTCAGGTCGACCCAGTCGCGCGCGACGAGCGACACCAGCAGCGCGAAGGTGAGCGAGCCGATGACGAAGGCGTGGCGGTTGGTGCGCAGCATCGGGAAGCCGACCACCAGCGCCACGACGGCGTTGATCGCCGCGGCCCAGACCACGCCCCACCAGAAATTGCCGCCGAAGGTGACGACGGTCAGCGCCGAGGCATAGCCGCCGATGCCCCAGAAGCCGAGCTGGGCGAAGGACAGCAGGCCGGTGAAGCCGTAGATCAGGTTCAGCGCCGCGGCGGCGACGGTGAAGATCAGCGCCGACAGGCCGATGCCGACGAGATAGTTCGACGACGACAGCAGCGGCAGCGCGGCGAACAGCAGCGCCGCGACCAGGGCAAAGGCGAGCTGTCTCATCCGACCCGCATGCCGCCGCGCTTGAACAGGCCGTCCGGCCGCAGGAACAGCACCAGGATCATGATCACGAAGACGGCCGCCTCCTGCCAGACGATCTCGAAGAAGCCGCCGATCCAGCTCTCGATCAGGCCCAGCGCCAGCGCCGCCACCACGGCGCCGGGGATATTGCCCAGCCCGCCGACGATCACCAGCGCGAAGGCCTTGAAGATCAGGAACTGGCCCATGTAGGGCGTCACCAGCTGGATCGGCGCGATCGCCGCGCCGGCCAGGCCGCACAGTCCGGCCGCCAGGGTGACGGCATTGCGCGCCACGGCGCGCGGGCGGATGCCGACCATCAGCGCCGCCTCGCGGCTCTGCGCGATGGCGCGCATGGCGCGGCCGAACTGGGTGTGGCGCAGCACGAAGTACAGGCCGGCGAAGGCGCCGGCGGCGACGCCGGCGCCGATCACCCGCGTCCAGGTGATGCGGATCGAGCCGATCTCGACGCCCTCGAAGCCGAACTGCGTGTCGACCAGACGCGGCGTGGCGGTGAAGAAGAGCTGCATCGCGTGGATCAGCACGATCGACAGGCCGAGCGTGATCAGGATGCTGCGCTCGAACTCCTCCGGCTTCAGCCGCGCCAGCAGCGCCTCGAAGATCAGCAGGCCGACCAGCATGGTGACGAGGACGGTGGCGGCGATCGCCGGCCAGTAGAGCAGGCCGACCACCGGCAGCACGAAGGCCATGGCGTAGGCGCCCAGCATCAGGAGCTCGCCATGGGCGAAGTTGATGATCTCCATGACGCCGAAGATCAGCGACAGCCCGGCGGCGATCAGGGCGTAGAGCAGCCCGAGCATCAGCCCGTTGAGCGTGAGTTGCAGGAGATAGAGGGCGTCGATGGTCATGTGCCGACCCTGCCGCTCAAAACTACCTTCCCCCGGAGGGGGAAGGTGCCCGAAGGGCGGATGGGGGATGTCGAGGACGAACGCAGGAGTTCGTCTTCGACATCCCCCGCGGGGCCGTCCGCGGCCCCTGACCGCCGCGCTACGCGCGCCACCTTCCCCCTCCGGGGGAAGGTAG
>JAKOWB010000018.1 GCA_029781795.1 Pseudomonadota bacterium
CGTGCCGGGCCGCGCCCAGGTCGCCAAGGACAATCTCGGAACGCTGGAATACACCGCGCCGGAGCAGGCCGAAGGCGAGGCGGCCGACGCCCGCGCCGACCTCTACGCGCTCGGCGTCATCGCCTACGAGTGGTTCACCGGCAAGCGCCCGCTCGATATTCCGCCCGACCTCGACCAGGCGATCCGCGTGCTGCGCAAGCAGGACCCCGTGCCGCTGCGCAAGGCGCGCCCGGACCTGCCGGCGGCGCTCTGCGACCTGGTCGACGAGCTGCTGGAGAAGAAGCCGAGGAAGCGCCCCGAGAGCGCCGCCGCCGTGGCCGACCGGCTGGCGCCCTTCGCGGGGTAGCCATCAGTCGAGGCACGCAAGCAATCCGGCGGCCTCAACGGTCGGCACTTGCCATGCGTCGCGCCCAATGCGTTCGGCTTCGCCGTCGAGGATCGCGGCGACGGCGGATGACCGGAGCCAGGTCTTGATCCGCTCGATGGTTGGATCGTCCACGCTCTCCCAGTATACGCCCGGCTCGCGGGCCCGGCCGAGCAGGACGTCCTTCCAGCGCAAGACCAGTCCGGCGAGCAGCGGCGCGGCATGGGACGCCGGCGCAGCGGCGCAGAGGGCGAAGGCGGGGTCGAGATCCCAGCCGAGCATGGCCAGCGCGCAGACCCATTCTCCGCCGCGCCAGTCGCCGCCCGGTTCCAGACAGGTGGCCCAGCCCGCGAGAAACCCTCTCTCCAAAGCGGCCCGCTCGTCAGCCGGCCAGTCCTGCCATTGCCCGTATTGCAGCTTGCCGGCGATCTGCTCTGGGGAATCGCCGAAGTTGTCGTCCAGGCCGCGGATCGCCAGCTCGAGAATGCGCGGCAGGAAGTGGCGATAGTCATCGACCCGGCCTACGGTCGTCATGGCCCAGGCGGGATAGCCGCCCAGCGCCTCGGCCGGCAGGGCGCGCAACGGCGCCGCGGTCAAGGCGCGGAGAATGCCGGCGGCATCGCGGTCCGGCGACGCCCAGAGGCGGCGCGGCACGGGATAGCGCGCGAAGACGACGTAGAGCGCCTCAATCGCATCCTCGCGCAGGCGTGCCAGGTCAATGGCCATCAGCGGCCCCCTCCGCCGTCGTCGGCGCGATGCTAGCGCCGCGCGGGGACCGCGTCAGGTCAGAAGTCGTAGAAGCGGGCCGGGTTCTCGACCAGGATCTTGCGGCGCGTCGCCGGGTCCGGGATCCAGCGGGCGAAGGCGCCCAGCAGTACGCGGTCGTCCGGCGGGTGGTCGCGGTGCGAGGGGTGCGGCCAGTCGCTGCCCCAGAGCACGCGGCTGGGGTCGGCGGCGACCAGGGCCTGGGCGAAGGGCGCCACGTCGTCGTAGGGCGCGCCCGTGGCGGTCAGGCCATAGGCGTGCGAGACCTTGACCCAGGTGTTGCCCTGGCGGACCAGGTCCAGCAGGTCCGTCAACGCCTGGGTCGCGAAGCCGTCGGCCACCTTGTTCATGGCGACGTGGTCGACCAGCAGCGGCACCGGCAGGCGCTGCAGCGTCGCCTTCATCTCGCTGACCAGCCCGCCGCGGTTGGCCATGAAGAGGATGTGCCAGCCCAGGCGCTTCACCTTGGCGGCGACGGCCTCGATCGCCTCCAGCGGTACGCCGCCGCGCGCCATGTTGCTGACCCGCGTGCCGCGCACGCCCTGGGCGTGCAGGCGGTCGAGCTCGGCGTCGCTGACCTCGGGCGTCACCGCGGCGACGGCGCGCAGGCGGTCGGGGCGCGACGCGGCGGCGTCGGCGGTGCGCCGGTTGTCGGTGCCATAGACCGTCGGCTGCACGATGACGCCGTAGCTGATGCCCAGGCTGTCGAGCAGCGCCAGATACTGCGCCACCGTGGTGTCGGCCGGGGTGTAGGAGCGGTCCGGGTTGTAGGGATAGAGCGCCTCGGGCCCGAAGATGTGGGCGTGGGTGTCGATCGCTCCGGCGGGCGGCCAGTCGGTCATTTGAAGAGCTCCGGCAGGAAGAGCGAGATGTCCTCGAAGTAGGTTACCAGCAGCAGCACGCCGATTGAGACGCCGAGGAAGGGCAGGGCGGCGCGCACCACCTCCTCCAGCGACAGGCGGCTGATCGAGCAGACGATGTAGAGGCAGATGCCGACCGGCGGCGTGATCAGGCCGATGGTCAGGTTCAGCACCATGACGATGCCGAAGTGCACCGGGTCGATGCCCATCTGCAGCGCCACCGGCAGCAGGATCGGCGTGAAGACGATGATGGCCGAGGCGGTCTCCAGCAGCATGCCGGCCAGCAGCAGCACCACGTTGACCAGCAGCAGGAAGATCAGCGGGTCGCTGCTGATGGAGAGCATCAGCCTGGCCAGCGCCGGGGCGACCTGCTGCGTGGTCAGCACCCAGGCGACGCTGCTGGCCATGGCGACGATGATCATGACGACGCCGGTGGTGCGCGCGGTGTGGAACAGGATCGCCGGCAGGCGGGAGAGCTTGATCTCCTTGTAGACGAAGGCGCCGACCAGCAGGGCATAGAGCGCGGCGATGGCCGCCGCCTCGGTCGGGGTGAAGCGCCCGCCGATGATGCCGCCGATGATGATCAGCGGCATCAGCAGCGCCAGGCCGCCGTCGAGGATCGAGCGCAGCAGGACGCGCGTGGTGGCGCGCTGCCGGCGCGGCAGGCCACGGCGGTGGCTGTAGAAGACGACATAGGCCATCAGCGCCAGGCCCAGCAGCACGCCGGGCAGCAGGCCGGCCAGCAGCAGCTTGCCGATCGAGGTGTTGGCGACCGCGCCATAGATCACCATGGGGATCGAGGGCGGGATGATCGGGCCGATGGCCGAGGCGCCGGCGGTCAGCGCCGCGGCGAAACTGGTCCTGTAGCCCTCGCGCTTCATGCTGGGGATCAGCACCTGGCCGACGGCGGCGCAGTCGGCCGCCGCGGAGCCGCTGACGCCGGCCATCACCATGTTGGTCACCACGTTGACGTGGCCGAGGCCGCCGCGCAGGTGGCCGACCAGCGCCTGCGAGAAGTTGATCAGGCGGAGCGTGATGCCACCCTCGTTCATCAGGTGCCCGGCCAGCACGAAGAAGGGGATGGCGGTCAGGATGAAGTTGCCGCTGGCGGAGACCGCGGTCTCCACCAGGATCGAGGGGGTGATGCCGGCCTGCAGCAGGAAGAGCAGCGTGCTCATTCCCATGGCGAGCGAGATCGGCGCGCCGAGCAGCAGCAGCAGCGCGAAGGCGGCGCCCATGACGATCATTGCGCCGACTCCACGGGATCGCTGGGCCGTGGCACCTCGCCCGCCAGGATGCCGGCAATGCGCGCCAGCGCGCTGAGCGAGACCAGCGCCATGCCGACCGGCACCGCCAGGGTGACGTAGAACTGGCTGATCGGCAGGGTGTAGCCGGTGGCCGAGAGGTTGATGACCGCGAGGCGCCAGCCGTAGAGCGCGAAAACGAAGAAGAAGGCCAGCAATGCCAGGTGCACCAGCAGGCCGATGGCGGCGCGCAGGCGCGGCCGGCAGCGCGCCACCAGCAGCTCGACGGCGATGTGCTCGCCCTGCGCGAAGGCCGCGGCGCCGCCGAGGAAGGTCAGCCAGATCATCAGGTTCTGCGTCGCTTCCGAGGTCCAGATGATCGGGATCAGCAGGAAGCGCGCCACCACCTGCAGCACGACGATCAGCACCATGGCGGCGACCGTCACCACCAGCAGCCACTTGACGAGGACGCCGAGCAGCCGCTCCAGCCTTGTCAGACCGCGATGGAGGGCGGCGAAGGCGCCCGCCGGCGCGCTATCCGTCGCCATGCGATGTCATGCCTCGGGCGGCAGCAGTCGGCGGCTCAGCTCGGCGATGCCCTCCTGCCAGGTCTTGGGCATCTCGCCGTGGAAGGTCTCGGCCACGCCCGAGGCGGTGTCGCGCCGGAACAGCTTCATCGCCGCGTCGGTCATCAGCGGCTCGACGCCGGCGGCGACCACGGTCTCGCGGATCAGCGACAGCTCGTCGCCGCGGCGGCCGGAGTGGATCATGTGGCTCTTCACCAGGAAGGCGCCGAAGTCGTGGAAGGACTCGTCGTCCATCGCCTGCACCACCGAGGCCAGCACCTCGGCGCCGACGCCGAATCGCTCGGCGGTCAGCAGCATCTCGACCATCAGGCCCTCGACGCCCTTCATCATGACGCCGCGCACCATCTTCAGCGCCGAGGCGGCGCCGATCTGCCCGCCCAGCACCTTCATCTCCAGGTCGTAGGGCTTGAGCTTGTCGTAGAGCGCCTGGGAGTCCGGGCCGCTCATGTAGATATAGAGGCCCTTGTGGCCGCGGATGTGGACGCCGGTGCCGCTCATCGAGGCGTCGACCACGTGCACCCCCTTGGGGCGCAGCAGGGCGTCGATCTCCTGCTTCATGGTCGGCGCGCTGGAGTTGACGTCGAGGAAGTACTGCCCCTTGCGCGCATGCGGTGCGAAGGCCTTGGCGGCGGCCACCGCGGCCATCGGCGTCACCGCCGAGAGCACCACCTCGCAGTCGGCCAGGATCGCCGCGTCGTCGCTGATCGGCACGCCGATCTTCTGCGCCCGGCCGCTGACCACGTCGGCCAGCGGGCCGGACCTGGCCTGGCGGTCGAAGGCGACCAGCGGGGCAGCCCCCGCCGCCTGCATGCCCTTGGCCAGGGCGAACCCGATCTCGCCGAAGCCGAGATAGCCGACGCTCAGAGACATGGTGCTTCCCCTGGGTTGGCGGGGTCGCGGCCGGGCGGCGAGCGTCCGGCCGTGACCCTTCCTAGGTCAGTTCGCCTTGGCGGCGGCGATGGAGAGGTCCAGCAGGTCGCTGCCGACGATCGGCCGGAACTGCTCGTAGACCGGGGCCATCACCGCCTGGAAGGCCGGCAGGTCGACGTCGACGAACTCCATGCCGGCGGCCTTGAGATCGGCGCGGGTCTTGTCTTCGCGGTCGGCAACCGCGTTGCGCATGGCCACGGCGGCCTGCTGGCCGGCCTCGAGCACGACCTTCTGCTGCTCGGGCGTCAGCGACTCGAAGACCTGGAGGCTCATCAGGACCGGCTGGGCGTTGTAGCTGTGCTGGGTCAGCGAGACGTACTTGGTGACCTCGTACATCTTGTTGGCGTTGATCGAGACCAGCGGCACCTCGAGGCCGTCGACCAGGCCCTGCTGCAGGGCGGTGTAGGTCTCGGCCCAGGCCACCGGCGTCGGGATCGCGTTCACCGCCTTGAACATCGCGGCGAAGAGCGGACTGTCCTGGATGCGGATGCGCAGCCCCGCGAGGTCCTCGGGCTTGGAGACCGGCGTGGAGACCGTCTCCATGTTGCGGTAGCCGCCCCAGCCCCAGCCCAGGCCCTTGATCCCCTGGGCCTCCAGGTCGCTGTTCAGCGCCGCGCCGACCTCGCCGTCCAGCAGCCTGGCGGCCACGGCGGGATTGGAGAAGAGGAAGGGCAGGTCGAGCAGCTGGGTGCGGGGGAAGTTGCTGGCAAGGAACCCGGCCGAGACGATGCCGCAGTCGATCGAGCCGGTGCGCAGGCCCTGCACGATCTCCTTCTGGCCGCCGATCTGGTTCTGGCCGTAGATCTCGATCTTCAGCGCACCGTTGGTGCCCTTCTCGACCAGTTCGGCGAAGGTCTCCGCCGCCACCTGGTGCGGGTGGGTCGGCGCCTCGGGGTGGCCCAGGCGCAGCACGCGCTGCTCGGCCCAGGCGCCGGCGGACGCGCCGGCCAGCAGGCTGCCGGCGACGATCAGCCCCATGAATCCATTGAGGAAATTACGTCGAGACATGGCGCTCCCTTTCCCGTTGCCGGGCTGCCGTGCCCTGGTCAGGGTCGGCTGCCTCGTTAAATTGTTCAACAGTCGACCGTGGACTGTCGGCCAGACGCTATGGTAGGGTCCGGCGCCTGTCAACGAGGGTTTCGGGCTAGTCTCCCGCAGCGCAACGCAAGGGCGGGGGAAACGCCGGAAATGTCGAAAAGCGTGCTGGAAACGGACTTCGTTTTGACCATGGAGCGGCCGGCGAGCCTCGCCGAGGTGGCCGCCAAGAAGCTGCGGGAGGCGATCCTCGCAGGGCTGCTGCCGTCGGGCACGCGGCTGATCGAGACCGATGTGTCGCAGCGCTTCGGCATCAGCCGCTCGACGTTGCGGCAGGCACTGCAGACGCTGAACCGCGAAGGCCTGATCGAGATCCAGAAGAACCGCGGCACCTATGTTGCCAACCCGCGGGCCGAGGACATCGAGCACATGAGCCTGCTGCGCGGCCTGATCGAGGGCGCGGCGGCGCGGCTGGTGGCGGCGCGGCGCGACCCCGCCTCGCTGGCGCGGCTGCGCCAGGTGCACGACCGCCAGCGCCTCGCCGTCGGCGGCGAGGACCGCGAGGGCTTCATCGAGCTGCACTGGCAGTTCCACCAGGGCATCTGCGAGGAGGCCGGCAACCCCTTCATCCTGCAGTCCTGGACCGTGCTGGGGAACACCATCCGGCTCTACTACCGCCTGGTGATGGATATCCGCACCGCGGTGCGCGACAACGCCCACTACCTCGCCTACCTGGAGCACGAATCGCCCGACGCGGCCGAGGAGCTGCTGCGCGGCCAGCTGCTGAACCGCGCCTACTACCACCTGAAGAAGCCGATCCCGGCCAGCGTGCTGCCCTACGTGCGCCGCTACGTCGATTTCGACGGCCGCATCAGGTCCGGCCATCCCAAGGCAAGCCACGCCTGAGCACAGAGCGCCACGAGGCGCCGCCGCTGCAACGCGCCAACGACGGAGGAAGCGCAGTGATGACGACAGAGACCGCCACCAAGGTCACCGTGGAGCCGCTCGGCGCGCTGAAGGGCGCCGTGGTGCGCGGCCTCGATGCCGCCAACCTGACGGCCGAGCAGAAGGTCTTCCTGCGCGAGCAGTGGTACAAGCACGGCATCCTGATCCTGAAGAACCAGAAACTCGACGAGGAGCAGCAGAAGGCCTTCGCCGAGATCTTCGGCCCGATCTCGGACGAAGGCGAGTACGGCGCGCAGATGTACGTCGGCAACGTCAAGGCGGGCTCGCTGACGCCGCATGGGGAGCTGGCCTTCCACTGCGACCACTCCTGGTCGCCCGACCCGCTGCGCGGCATCATGCTCTACGCCATCGAGGTGCCGCCGCCCGGCGCCGGCGGCGAGACGCTCTTCGCCGACGTCGGCAAGGCCTATGACCTGCTGCCCAAGGCGGTGCGCGAGCGCATCGATCCGCTGCAGATCGTCCACACCTATCCCGACCAGTCGAAGCACGTGCCGATCCCGGGCCCCGACCCGCGCCCCGGCATGCCGACCTCGCAGCACCCCATCGTCATGAAGCACCCGGTGACCGGGGCGACGCTGCTGTTCTGCAGCCCGCGCCACTTCGACCGCATCGTCGGCTGGGAGCACCAGAAGGGCATCGACCTGGCGATGGAGATGGCCGGCTACATCAACAAGCCCGAGGTCACCTACAGCCACCGCTGGGAGCCCGGCGACCTGGTGGTCTGGGACAACCTGCAGTTCCAGCACGCGCGCACCAACTTCGACCGCAGCTATCGCCGCCACCTGCGCCGCACGCAGATCGGCACGCCGCGCTGAGGCGGGGCGGCGCCTGTCTGACCGTCATGCCCGGGCTTGTCCCGAGCATCCATGCCGGCGCTTGCGCCGCCGGCAGGATGGATCCTCGGGACAAGCCCGAGGGTGACGGCGGGATGGGCCGGGCGCGCTTGCTGCCCGGCCGCCTCTACTTCCCCGCCGATCCGGCGTGCCGCATTTCCTCGGCCGCCATCTCCAGGTGATAGGCGATCAGCAGTTCCGACAGCGCCAGCGGATGGCTCAGCAGCTTCGCCTTCCGCCCTGCCGAGATCTCGCCGAAGTTGGCGCGCACCGCCGAGGTCTCGGGCAGCAGCAGCCACAGGAGATCCTCCAGCCGCCGCGCGTCGCGCGGGCCGATGTGGCCTTCGATCTCCAGCAGGTCCACCGGCTTGCCGTCGTGGTCGCGCGACAGCTCCAGCGACAGGCCGTTGCGCACGTTCGGCTCCAGCAGCGGCGTGATGTCGGGATGCGGCAGGGTCGGGCGCAGGATGTGGCGCACCGAGAGCTCGCTGTCGGCCTCGGGCTGTTCCGGGTGCTCGTGCAGGAAAGAGATGACGATGTCGGCGAAGAGGCGCTGCGGCAGGATGAAGCCGATGCCGTCGCGCTTCGAGCGCGCCAGCAGCTTGCGCGCCTCCTCCAGCGCATAGCCGCGCGCCAGCACGTCGCGCTCCAGCTTCCAGCGTTCGCGCAGGCGCTCGTCCGGCTCCAGGTAGAGCTTGACGTCGAAGCAGTCGCGCAGGCCGCGCGTGTTGTAGCAGAGCAGCCCCTCGACGATGACGTAGGGCTTGGGCTCGACGTACTCCGGCCGCGTCAGCAGGCCGGTGGCGTGGTCGTAGACCGGCTTCAGGATCGGCTTGCCGGTGCGCAGCGTCCAGAGATGCTGCTCCAGGATGTCGAGGTGGTTGTTGCGCGGGTCGGCGGGCGAAAGGCCCTGGGCCAGACGCTCCAGCCGGCTGAAGCGGTGATAGTCGTCGGCGCAGATCAGCGCGCAGCGCTCGCGCCCGATGATGTCGGCCAGGCCCTGCGCCAGCGTGGTCTTGCCGGCCGCCGAGTTGCCGACGATGCCGAGCACCGTGGCGCGCTGGCCCTCATTCAGCATGAAGCGCCTCCCGCCAGGGCCGCACGCGGGCGAGGCGCGCGCGCTCGCCGCCTGGGCCGGTGAGGACGAAGGAGGTGGTGCGCAGCCAGCCCGGCCCGCGCTCGACGCCGCCCAGCCAGCCCGGCCGGATGCCGGTGGCGAGAAACAGGGTCTGCGGCGCGCGCACCAGCTCCTCCAGGCCGTACCAGCGCCGCGTGTCGATGCCGGCGCGCGCCAGGGTCTGGCGTTCGCTGTGGAGCTGCGGATCGAAGCGGCCGAAGAAGACGGCGCCCAGCGCCCGCGCCGCGGCGGCGGCCATCAGCCCCTCGGCGAAGCCACCGGTGCCCATCAGCGCATCCAGCGGCTCCTCCGGCAGCAGGGCCTGCAGCGCCAGCGCGACGTCACCGGCCGGGGTCAGGCGCACCTGCACGCCGGCCGCCTGCAGCCGCTCGATCAGGCCGCGGTGACGCGGCTTCTCCAGCACGGCGATCGTCAGGCGGCGCAGCGGCTTGTCCAGCGCCGCCGCCAGGTCGGCGAGGCGCCCCTCCAGCGGTTTGGCCGGGTCGAGGCGGCCCACGGCGGCCGGCGGCGCGGCCAGCTTCTCCATGTAGAAGCCGGGACCGGGGTCGAGGAAGGCGCCCTCCGTCGTGGCGGCCAGCACGGCCAGCGGCTCGCCGCCCTCGCCGGCGAAGGAGGTGCCCTCCACCGGATCGACGGCGAGGTCGAGCGCCGGCAGGTCCAGCGTGCCGGTCAGGCGCTCGCCGGTGTAGAGGCGGCCGAGCTTCAGGCCCAGGCCCTTGCCCGCCACCAGCCGGCCGCGCAGGCCGTTGGCCAGCAGGCTTTCGTGCATCGCCTCGATTGCCGCGCGCAGGCGCGCCTCCTCGTCCTCCAGGTGCGGCGCGGTCTGGGCGATGGCGGCGGCCTCGGTCACCGCCAGCAGGGTCTCGGCCGGCGCGGCGGCGAAGAGGTCGCGGTCGCCAGGCTGACTCATGGTCATGAATCGCGGTGCCTGGCCTTGAGATAGAAGGCCACGGCCTGCGCCCGGTTCCTCACCTGCACCTTCTCGTAGAGGTTCTTCAGGTGGAACTTCACGGTGTTGACCGAGACCTGCAGGCGCCTGGCGATCTGCCCGTTGCTGGCGCCGTCGGAAAGCTGCTCCAGCATGTCGCGCTCGCGCGGGGTCAGGCGCGTCATGGGGTCGTCGTAGAGCTGGCGCACGTCCAGCATGGGGAAAATCATCTGCCCGGCGGCGACGGCGGCCACCACCTCCAGCAGGCGCTCGGGCTGCTCCTTCTTGGTGACGAAGGCGGCGCCGCCCAGCGCCATGGCCTGGCGCGGGATGTCGGCGTCCGGCGCCCCGGTATAGACCACGATGCGCGGCGTCGGCGTCTCGCCGCCGGCCGGCCGCTCGCGCAGGGTCTTCAGGATGCCGGCGCCGTCGACATAGGGCATGACCCAGCCGATGACGCCGACGTCGAAGGGCAGGCGCTCCACCGCCGCCAGGAAGCGCTCGCCATCGGTCGCGGTGGCGACCACGCGGAAGCGCTTGTCCTCGGCGAAAAGCTGCTTCAGCCCGGTCAGGACGAGCGGATTCTTGTCGGCGATGACGACGTCGACCGGGCGCTGCATGACGACCTGGACCCCCTGCGGCGCCGCCTGCTCTGCGGCATACCTACCCGGGAGAGTAGGGGGCCCGCAGGGGCGGGCTAGCGTCCAGACGGTCGAAGCTTGCCGCTTTGCGACAAGGCGCTGTTACGGGGGGTTGCGTTATCCGCCGGGCCGACGCCGCGATGGGCCATGCTATAAGCCGCCGCCATGTCAGCGATCGCCCAGCCGCCGCCGCTGCCCTCGACCCTGTCGCTCGGCGAGAACATCCGGCGCACGCTGAAGCTCGCCATCCCGGTGATGATCGCCCGCGCCGGGCTGGTCATCATGGTGACCATCGATTCGATCATGCTGGGCCAGGCCTCGACCGAGATGCTGGCGCACTACAGCCTCGCCTCGGGCCCGCATGTCAGCCTGCTGGTTCTCGGCATCGGCCTGATGGCGGCGACCACCATCCTCTCCGCCCAGGCGGTCGGCGGGCGGCGGCAGCACGAGGTCGGCACGATCTGGCGCACGGCGCTGGTGATCGGCGGCCTGCTCGGGGTGCTCGAGGGCTTCTTCATGGCCCTTGGCCCGCAGATCCTCACCGCCCTCGGCCAATCGCCCGAACTGGCGCAGGCCGGCGGCGAGGCGTTGCGCATGTTCGGCTGGGGCATGCCGGCGATGTTCATGTTCCTGGCGACGACGAACTTCCTGGAGGGCATCGGCCGCCCGCAGGTCGGCATGGTCATCACCCTCTCGGCCAACGGCTTCAAGCTGCTGGCCAACTGGCTGCTGATCGAGGGGCACTGGGGCTTCCCGGCGATGGGCGCGGCCGGCGCCACGCTCTCCACCACGGTGATCCGCTGGCTGATGTTCCTGGCCGCGGTCGGCTATGTGCTGCTGCTGATGCGCGACCGCTCGACCTACGGCGTCAGCCTGAAGGGGCACTTCCCGCGCAAGGTGGCGAAGCTGCAGCTTCGCCTCGGCCTGCCGCTGGCGCTCTCCATCGGCATCCAGACGGCCGCTCTCGCCTTCGTGCAGACCATGGCGGGCTGGAGCGGCGCCACCTCGGCCGCCACCTACCAGATCTGCAACAACGTGATCGGCTTCGTCTTCATGCTGTCGATCGGCCTCGCCACCGCGACCGGCGTGCGCACCGCCAACGCGGTGGGGCGCGGCGACCGGCATGGCCGGGCACTGGCCGGCTGGCTGGGCCTCGGCCTGGTGCTGAGCCTGCAGGTGGTGATCGGCGGCCTGATCGCGATCTTCGCCGGGCCGCTGGCGACACTCTATACCGACGATCCCGGCGTGCTGCCGGTGGCGGCCGCCTGCCTTGCCCTGGTCGGCGGCATGGTGGTGCTGGACGGAGCGCACAACGTCATGCAGGGCGCCTTGCGCGCCGGCGGCGACGTCTTCCGGCCGTTGGCGATCTACATCGTCGCCTACTGGGTCATCGGCGTGCCGCTGGCCTACTGGCTCGGCTACCACGCGGCCTGGGGCGCCGAGGGCCTGCTGCTCGGCAACGCGCTGGGCTACCTGCTGGCAGCCATTGCGCTCTCCTGGCGCTTCCGCATCGTCTCGCGGCGCGAGGTGAAGCCGCTGACATGAGCGCCGCCGCCCCGCTGCCGGCGGCGCTGGCCGCCATCCGCGCCGGCCGCTGGCAGGAGGTGGCGCGCCTGGCGCAGCAGGCGCGCGCCGCGGCGCCCCGGGATGCCGCCGTGCCGCTCGCCCTGGCCGAGGCGCTGGCCGCCGCCGGCAAGCCGCTGGACGCGCTGACACTCAAGCTCGCCGCCTGGCGACTCGACCCGGACTCGCACCATGTGCGCGTGGCATTGGCGCGCGGCTTCGCCGGCATACGCCTGACCGAGGCCAGCCCGCTGGTCGAGGAGGCGCTGCTGGCGCTGCTCGACGCCCCGGACCTCGACCCGCAGGAGGTGGCGCCGACCGCCGCCTCGCTGGTCGCCGCCGGTGGCGCGGAGGCGGCGCTCGCCCGCCCGCTGGGTCGCCGCCTGCTGCTGCGCGCGCTGGTCGCCGAGCCGGCGCTGGAGGCCGAACTCACGGCGCTGCGCCGCGCCGCGCTGCTGGGCGAGCCGCTGTCGACCGAGGCGATGCTGCCGCTGGCCGCGCAGGCGGCCCTCGGCTGCCACGCCTGGGCCGAGGACGCGGCGGAAAGCCAGGCCGTCGAGGCCCTGGCCGCGCGCCTGGCGGCGGCGCCGCCCGCCGGCTGGACGCGCGAGGTGCTGTTGCTGGCCGCCTATCGCCCGCTGCCGGCCTGGGCCACGCGCCTCGGCCGGCCGTCGGATGCCGAACTGCTGCTGCTGCACCACCGCCTGGTCGAGCAGACGGCGCGGGCCGCGGTGCTCGCCGTCGGCCTGCCCTGCCTGACGCCGACGGAGGACGTGACCAGCCAGGCGGTGAAGGCGCAGTACGAGGCCAATCCCTATCCGCGCTGGGTCGGCGTCACCCGCCAGACGCCGCGGCCCCTCGCCGAGGTGCTGCGCGGACTCTTTCCCGACCAGCCGCTGCCGGAGCATCCGGCGCCACGGGTGCTGGTGGCCGGCTGCGGCACCGGGGCGCACGCGCTGCGCGTCGCCGCGCGCTATGCCGGGGCGGAGGTGCTGGCGATCGACCTCAGCCGCGCCTCGCTCGGCTACGCCGCGATGATGGCCGAGGCGCTGGGCGCGCGGAACATCGCCTTCGCCGAGGCCGATATCCTGGCGCTGGGCGGGCTTGCCGAGCGCTTCGAGCTGATCGAGTGCTCCGGCGTGCTGCATCACCTGGCCGACCCGGCGGCGGGCCTGGCCGTGCTGCGCCGCCTGCTGGCGCCGGGCGGGGTGATGAAGCTGGGCCTCTATGCCCGGCGCGGCCGGCGCGCCATCCAGGCGGCGCGCGACTTCGCCGCCGGCCTTGGCGAGCCCATGACGCCGGCGGGCCTGCGGCGCGTGCGCCAGGCGCTGCTGGCATTGCCGGCGGAGCACCCGGCGGCGCCGGTGACGCGGCTGCTGGACTTCCAGAGCCTCGACGGCCTGCGCGACCTGGTGCTGCACGTGCAGGAGACCAGCTTCGATCCGGCGGGGCTGACCCAGCTGCTCGAGGGCGCTGGCCTGCGCTTCATGGGCTTCGAGATCGCCGACGCCGCGACGCTGGCCGCCTTCCGGCGCGCGCACGCCGGCCGGGAGCGCGACCTGGCGGCCTGGGAGACCTTCGAGGCCGCCCACCCCGACAGTTTCGCGACGATGTACCAGTTCTGGGCGCGGGCGCGCTGACTAGAACTTCGCCTGCAGCGCGAAGAGCACCGAGGTATCGCCGCGGTCGCGCGCCACGTCGTCGCTCGACCAGCCGAGCTGCACGCCATAGGCCAGCGGCCGGCCCGGCGCCCACTCGCCCCGCGCGCCCAGCCAGGTGAGGCCGACGTCGAGCGGCTGCGCGTCGCTCGCGACGCTGAAGCTCTCCTGGTCATAGATCACCTGGCCGTCCAGCGTGCGGCCGACCGGCACGCGGGCGCTGCCGCTGCCATCGATCACCGTCAGGGGGCGGACGAAGGAGAGCTCCAGCCGGTCGCCGGCATCCAGCGCGTTCTGCCAGCCGAGCGTCACGCCGAAGCGGCGCGAGCGCCAGTCGTCGCTGTCGTCGAACAGCGAATCGCCGCCGGCGTCGGCGCGGGTCAGGCCCTCCTGGTAGAAGGCGAAGAGCGAGAGGTCGTCGCTCGCCTGCCAGGCGAGGCTGAGGCCCACCAGGTCGGTGCGCGCGCTGTCGGCCATTGCCAGGGCGCCGCTGCTCTGCCCGCCCAGCAGCTGGTCGCTCTCGTCGAGCTGGCTCCAGGAAAGGCCGAGCACCAGACCCTCGGCGACCTGCCAGCCGAGGCGCGCGCCCATCAGGCTGACCGGGTTGGCCTGGTCCTGGCTGAGCGCCGCCGGGCTGAGGCCGGGGTCGCTGGCCAGCGCGCTGCTGGCGGCATAGAAGCCGGCCAGACTGAGGCCGCCGCCGAGGTCCAGGCTGCCGCTGGCGAAGGTGCTCTGGTCCAGGTCCTCTGCCAGCGGGCCGAGGCCGAGGCCGATCTCGCGCCGCAGCAGGCCGCGCGCGTCGTCGCTCGCCGGCGACAGCAGCAGGGCGGAGGCGCCGACGGCGGCGCCCCAGCCGAGCGTCATGCCGAAGCCGCTGCGGTCGAAGGCCATCTGGTTCAGCACCGTGCCGTCGAGTCCGGCCCCGGCGGTGAAGGCGACGCTGAGGCCGCCGACCAGCAGCGGAGCCTCGTCCTGCTGCAGCGCCAGGCCCAGTGCGCCGAGGCGGTCCAGCATCGCCGAGGCATCGCTCTGTTGCGGCTGCATGCCCAGCGTCGCGCCGAAGTCGCGGCCGAAGTCGTCGAAGACCACGAGGTTGCGGAAGGCGTTCTGCACCGAGCGCGTGTCGGCGACGGTGGAGGTGAAGGTGACACTGCTCTTGTTGGTCGAGGTGCCGCTCTTCACCGTCGAGCCGGTGGCGATCGAGGTGGTGCCGACCGGCTGCAATGCCTTGGTGACGTTCAGCAAGCCCCAGCCATAGACGCTGTCGACTCCCTTGGTGCCGAGGTCGGTGGCCGTGGTCTTCAGGATCTGCGCCGTCTTGCCGGGGTCGTCCTGCAGGAAGGGCCACTCTGACTGCAGCAGCGCCGCGGCGCCGGCGACGGTCGGCGTCGCCATCGAGGTGCCGGACATGGTGCCATAGCTGCCGTCCGGCAGGGTCGAGTAGATCGAGCGCCCCGGGGCGACGATCCAGTAGTACTTCATCTTGTTCTTCTCGCTGCACTTCCCGTTCACCAGGAAGCAGGCGTTGCCCGGCTTGTTCGAGAAGCTGGAGATCTTGTTGTTGGCATCGACGCTGCCGACGATCAGCAGGTTGTCGAGGTCGGTCTGCGGATTGCCGGCGAAGGATTCGCTCAGTGCGTTGACGCCGCTGTTGCCGGCGGCGCGCACGATCACCAGGTCGTTGCCGAATTCCTTGAAGACAGAAAGCTCGCCGGTGAGGAAGACGTCGCCCTTGGGCGCCGTCGGGCCGTAGCTCATGTTGACGATCGTCGCGCCCTGCTGCACGGCGTAGATGAGGCCGTTGCGCGCGGCGTTGTCGGCCACCCAGCCCTTGTCGTCGAACACCGCGACATTGAGGATCTCGGCCCCCGGCGCCACGCCCACCATGCCGACGCCGTTGGCGGCGGCGGCGATGATGCCGGCGACGTGGGTGCCGTGGTTGTCGTAGTGAGTGTAGGTGCCGCCGCTGTAGCCGATGGACTCGACGCGGTCGGCGAGCTCGGGATGCGTTCCGTCGACCAGGCCGTCGAAGACCGCGACGGTGACGCCGCTGCCGTCGGTGACGGTCTGATGGATGGTCGGCGTCAGCTTGATCTGGCCGAGGTTGGACTTGTACTCCTGCGCCGCCGCAGGCAGCGCAAGCACCGCGAGGGCTGACAGCCCCGCCGCGATGCGACCGATCTTCATGCCCGGCTCCCCCCGACCCCGCTGTCCCGTGCCGACTCTGGCACTGCGCTTGAACACCAGTATATGCAAGAAATGCCGGTTCGAGTTCCATTTTGAACGGACCCCGCCGGCATGCCCGGTCTGGCCCCCTGGGCTGGCCCGTGGTGTCCTGCCGCCCCCTTGTCTGAAAGCACCCAAGGAGTACCGCCCATGTCCGCCTACCAGGCCGGCGACCGCTTCCCCGACCTCGAGCTGCCGGACAACCGCGGCCGGCCCTTCCGCCTGTCGCGCTTCATGGCGCCGACGCCCTATGACGAGGTGATGGGCTGGAGCGACGGCTTCCCGGCCATCGTCGTCTTCTACCGCGGCTTCTTCTGCACCCGGGACGGCGCGCAGATGCGCAAGCTGGTGCAGTTCCAGGAGGAACTGGCGGTCAACTACTGCAAGCTGGTGACCATCTCGGCCGATGCGCCGACGGTCTGCGGCGCCTATCGCTATGGCCTCGGCGCCGCCTGGCCCTTCCTGTCGGACGAGAAGCGCGAGGCCATCGACCTGCTGGGCATCCGCGACGACACCGAGGAGGAGTATCCCGGCTGCGCCCGCCCCACCACCTTCGTGCTGCGCCCGGACCTGACGATCCACAGGCGCTACGACGGCTGGTTCTTCGTCGCCCGGCCGACGCTGGAGGAGCTGCGCCAGGACCTGCGCGCCTGCATGGCGGTGAAGCGCAACTACCGCTACGAGGCCTATGCCCGCCCCGACGTCCTGGCCGTCGCGCCGCCCGCCGAGTACTGGGCGGAGGAACGGCCGCTCGGCCAGCAGGGCCGCCCGGTGAAGCAGGGCAGCGTCGAGTGGTTCTCGGTCGACGACGGCTACGGCATCCTGAAAGCCGACGACGGCGAGCGCCACTTCCTGCGCTTCTCCGGCATCCCGGGCGACGGCTACCGCACCCTCCGGGCCGGCACGCGAGTCGCCTTCGAGGTGGTGATCTCGCCCGCCGGCAAGCCTTGCGCGACCAATGTCCGGGTGGAGAGCGAGGGGCCGGACTGGAACCCCGGCTCGCTCAGCGCCGGGAAGGTGTCGGGGACGAATCTCTAGGGGGCGAAAGCCGCGCTTGACACCCCGGCCATCCCCCCATAGGTTCCCGGCCCTGCAACGGGCGGCCGCTCTGGCCGCCCGGCCTCGTTTTCTGGGATCAGGGCCATGAAGGTCACCAATTCTCTGCGCTCGGCCAAGGCGCGCGACAAGGACTGCCGCATCGTGCGTCGCAAGGGCCGGGTCTACGTCATCAACAAGAAGAACCCGCGCTACAAGGCCCGCCAGGGCTGAGGCAGCGCCGGCCGCCGGGCCACCGGCGGCGGGTTCTCTCGTCTGAGACCCAAGGGGTCGGCCTCCCGGGCACGGGGCGCCGGCCCCTTTGGTTTTTCTGCGACAAGCACCTTGCCCGCGAAATCCCCTCTCCCCCTTCGAGGGGGAGAGGGTAGGGTGAGGGGCGGTCGGTTTTGGCCGTGCGACACCAACCAAGGGCCCTCACCCCGGCCCTCTCCCGCCAGAAGCGGGAGAGGGGGGACTGACAAGGGCGGGAGACGCCATGTCCCTGAAGATGCCCGCGCCGCTCGAGGAGGTGCTGGCGCGCCGCGCCGAGATCGCGGCGGCGCTGTCGGCCATCGTGCCCGGCGAGGGCGTCATCACCGCGCCGGAGGAGCTGAAGGCCTACGAGACCGATGGCCTCACCGCCTATCGCCAGCCGCCGATGATCGTGGTGCTGCCGGAGACCACGGCGCAGGTGTCGCGCATCCTGAAGTACTGCCACGAGAACGGCGTGCGCGTGGTGCCGCGCGGCGCCGGTACCTCGCTGTCGGGCGGCGCGCTGCCGCTGGCCGACGGCGTGCTGCTGGGCCTCGGCAAGTTCAACCGCATCCTCGAGGTCGACCTGGAGAACCGCTGCGCCGTGGTGCAGCCGGGGGTCACCAACCTGGCGGTCAGCAAGGCGGTGGACCATGCCGGCTTCTACTACGCGCCCGACCCCTCCTCGCAGATCGCCTGCACCATCGGCGGCAACGTGGCCGAGAACTCGGGCGGCGTGCACTGCCTGAAGTATGGCCTTACCACCAACAACCTGCTGGGGCTGGAGGCCGTGCTGATCGACGGCACGGTGATCCGCGTCGGCGGCAAGCACAACGACGCGGCGGGCTACGACTGGCTCGGCATCCTGACCGGCAGCGAGGGGCTGCTGGCGGTGGTGACCGAGGTCACCGTGCGCCTGCTGCGCAAGCCCGAGACGGCGCGCGCCGTGCTGCTGGGCTTTCCCTCCAGCGAACAGGCCGGCGCCTGCGTCGGCGCCATCATCGCCGCGGGCATCATTCCCGGCGGCATGGAGATGATGGACCGCCCGGCGATCCACGCCGCCGAGGCCTTCGTCAAGGCCGGCTATCCGCTGGACGTCGAGGCGCTGCTGATCGTCGAGCTGGACGGCCCGGCCGAGGAGGTCGATCACCTGATCGGCGCGGTCGAGGCCATCGCCGACCGGCAGGGCGCGGTGGTCAAGCGCACCTCGCAGAGCGAGGAGGAGCGGCTGAAGTTCTGGGCCGGGCGCAAGGCCGCCTTCCCGGCGGTCGGCCGCATCTCGCCCGACTACATGTGCATGGACGGCACCATCCCGCGGCGCGAGCTGCCCAAGGTGCTGGAGGGCATGCGCGACCTGTCGGAGAAGCACGCGCTGCGCGTCGCCAACGTGTTCCATGCCGGCGACGGCAACCTGCACCCGCTGATCCTGTTCGACGCCAACCAGCCGGGCGAGCTGGAGCGTGCCGAGGCCTTCGGCGCCGACATCCTGCGGCTCTGCGTGGCGGTCGGCGGCGTGCTGACCGGCGAGCACGGCGTCGGCGTGGAGAAGCGCGACCTGATGCCCGAGATGTTCAACGAGACCGACTTGGCGCTGCAGCAGCGCCTGAAGTGCGCCTTCGATCCCAAGGGCCTGCTGAATCCCGGCAAGGTCTTCCCCGTGCTGCACCGCTGCGCCGAGCTGGGCCGCATGGTGGTGCACCAGGGCGAGCTGCGCTTCCCCGAGCTGCCGCGCTTCTGACATGGACCTGCTGAAGCCCACCGACGAGGCGGCGCTCGCCGCCCTGGTCGCCGAGAGCGCGGCGGCGGGCCGCCGGCTCGAGGTCATCGGCCGCGGCAGCAAGCGCGCCCTCGGCCGACCGCTGCAGCTCGAGGCGACGCTGGACCTTTCGGCCTTCGCCGGCATCGTCACCTACGAGCCGGAGGAGCTGATCCTGACTGCCCGGCCCGGCACGCCGCTGGCCGAGATCGAGGCGACGCTGGCGGCGCGCGGCCAGTGCCTGGCCTTCGAGCCGCCGGACTGGGGCCCGCTGCTGGGCCAGCCGGCCGGCGGCGGCAGCCTGGGCGGCGTGGTCGCCTGCAACCTGTCCGGTCCGCGCCGCTTCCGGGCCGGCGCGGCGCGCGACTACCTGCTGGGCGTCGCCGGCGTCACCGGCGACGGCGCGCGCTTCAAGGCCGGCGGCAAGGTGGTGAAGAACGTCACCGGCTACGACCTCTGCAAGCTGGTCAGCGGCTCCTGGGGCACGCTGGCCGCCATGACCGAGCTGACGCTGAAGGTGCTGCCGGCGCCGGAGAAGACCCGCACCCTGCTGCTCTTCGGCCTCGACGCGGCGGCGGCCACGGCGCTGATGGGACGGGCGCTGGGCAGCGCCTATGACGTCTCGGGTGCGGCCTGGCTGCCGGCCGGGCGCGCGGCGCGGACCGGCATCGACCTGGTCGCCGGCCGGGCGCAGAGCGTCACCGCGCTGCGCCTGGAAGGCCACGGCCCCTCGGTGCTGGCGCGGCTGGCGGGACTGCGCGCGCTGGTGGCCGGCGACCTGCCGCAGGAGGAACTGCACGGCCAGCGCTCCGGCCGCCTGTGGCAGGCGCTGCGCGACGCGCAGCCCTTCGTCGGCGAGGGTCGCGCCCTCTGGCGCGCGTCGCTGACCCCCATGGCGGCGCCGGTGCTGCTGGCGGCGGTCGGCGCCGGGTCTGAGGACGCTGTCCTGGACTGGGGCGGGGGCCTCGTCTGGCTGGCCGCGGACGCACCTTCGCATATGGCGGCAAGCCTCTCCGCTGCCTTGTCAAAGCTGGGCGGACAGGCCACGCTGGTGCGAGGTTCGGCGGAGGCGCGCGCCGCCTCGGCGACCCTTTCGGCGGAGGGGCCCGCGCTGTTGGACCTGGCCAGGCGCGTCAAGGCCAGCTTCGATCCGCGCGGAATATTGAATCCCGGACGACTCTACGTCGGGTTGTAGACTCTCGCTCCATCCGGTCTCGTGGGGCGGCAAGGGGGAAAAGGGGGAGACGCAGCATGTGGAGCTTGCTCGGCATCCTACTGTCGGCAGGGTGGCTGGCGGTCGCCTGGCTCTGGTTCGACAGCAACATCGGCCTCGACAACTATAGCTACGTGCTGTTGCCCGACGTGGCCGGCCAGTACGTCGCGGGACTTCTGGCCCCGCCGATCCTGATCTGGGTCCTGATGGGCTATCTGCGCGGGCCGCGCGGCCTGAAACGGCTGCGCGAGGAGCTGTCGCTGCTGCACGACGAGCTGGCCGAACGCGAGCGCCGAGAAGCGGCGCGCGCGCGCAGCGAGGCCCCGGTGCCGTCGCTGCGCCGCGCGCCGGAAGCCCTGGCCCCGGTGGCCGCCGGGCCGGCCCCGGCGGCCGCGCCCACGCTGTCGGTCACGCCGCCCGGGCCGGCGCCGCTTGCGCCGCCGCTGGCGGAGCCGGACCAGCCCGCGTCGGCGGCCACCCAGGGGGGCAGCGTCACTTCGCTGGCGCAGGAGGTGGCGCGCAGCCTGGGCCGGATCGGCGAGGGCGCGGCCCGGGACGGGGCCGCGCGCGACGAGGAGTCCGCGCCGGGTGACGACGAGTTCCGGCTGCTGGTGCATCGCGTCGGCCGCGACCTCAACGCCGTCTGCATGGATCTATCGGCGGTGCTCTGCCGCAAGGCGGCGCGCGACGAGGCGCTGAAGGCCTACAACCGAGGCCAGAAGGACGCCTTCCACCTGCTGGTGCGCGACTACCTCTCGCGTCACGAGCCGGCCGAGATCATCGCGCGGCTGAACCAGGCCGACGCCCAGACGCTGTTGCACTCCTATGCGATGAAGTTCGCCGGCCTGATCGACGAGGCGGCACGGCGCGACCCCAGCGGCGCGCAGGAAGAGGCGCTGCGGCGCGGCCCCATGGGCCAGCTCTACGACGAGGTGCAGCGCCACACGCAGGTCGCGCGCAACGTGGCGCGCGGTTGAACGGAACAGGGACCTAGGGTGCAGACCTCCTTCACGCTGGCGCAGCTCGCCGATCCCGACCTGCAGGAGGCCGACAAGATCCTGCGTGCCTGCGTGCACTGCGGCTTCTGCACCGCCACCTGCCCGACCTATGTCCTGCTGGGCGACGAGCTCGACAGCCCGCGCGGCCGCATCTACCAGATCAAGGACATGCTGGAGGGCGACAGGCCAGCGACGGCGACGGTGGCGAAGCACCTCGACCGCTGCCTCTCCTGCCTGTCCTGCATGACGACCTGCCCGTCGGGCGTGCACTACATGCACCTCGTCGACCAGGCCCGCGCGCACGTCGAGGAAACCTGGAAGCGGCCCTTCGCCGACCGCGCGCTGCGCAGCCTGCTGTCCTGGCTGCTGCCCAAGCCGGGGCTGTTCCGCCTGGCGCTGATCGGCGCCTGGTTCGCCCGGCCGCTGCGCCGCGTGCTGGGCGGCCGCCTGGGCGCCATGCTGTCGCTGGCGCCGGCGAAGCTCGGCACGCCCTCGCCGGTCGACCGGCCGCAGGTCTTCCCGGCGATGGGGCAGCGCCGCCGGCGCGTCGCGCTGATGACCGGCTGCGCGCAGCAGGTGCTGGCACCGCAGATCAACGAGGCGACGGTGCGCCTGCTGACCCGCCACGGCTGCGAGGTGGTGGTGGCGCGCGGCGCCGGATGCTGCGGCGCGCTGACCCACCACATGGGCCGCGAGGCGCCGGCGCTGGCGGCGGCGCGCCGCAACGTCGACGCCTGGTGGCGCGAGATCGCCGGCGAGGGGCTCGACGCCATCGTCATCAACGCCTCGGGCTGCGGCACCACGGTCAAGGACTACGGCTACATGCTGCGGACCGACCCGGCCTGGGCCGAAGCGGCGGCCGAGGTTTCCGCGCGCACGCGCGACATCACCGAGGTCATGGCAGAGCTCGGCCTCGCGCCGGTGCACTCCCCCGGCCTCGCTGTCGCCTACCACAGCGCCTGCTCGCTGCAGCACGGCCAGAAGATCACCGAGGCACCGAAGGCGCTGCTGCGCCAGGCCGGCTTCGTCGTGCGCGAGCCGGCGGAACCGCACCTCTGCTGCGGCTCGGCCGGCACCTACAACCTGCTGCAGCCCGATATCGCCACGCGCCTGCGCGACCGCAAGGTCGCCAACCTGGAGCGCACCGGCGCCGACCTGGTGGCGGCCGGCAACATCGGCTGCATGACGCAGATCGCCAGCGCCGCCGGCCTGCCGGTGGTGCACACGGTCGAGCTGCTCGACTGGGCGACCGGCGGCCCGCGCCCCGCCGGCCTGCCGGACCCGCTCGGCCAGGCGGCCTGACCTTCTTCAGATTTTCGCCGGTCCGCCGTCGAACTGGGCGATGAAGGCGGCGAGGTCGCGGCCGGCGTTCATCGGCGGCTGGCCGGCGCCGCTGCCATCCAGCGGCGCGACCTCGGTCTCCGCGTCGGGCGACAGGAACCAGGCGAGGGAGTAGCGGTCGACGCCTTCCGGCGGATGCACGCGGTGCCAGGTGGAGCGGAAGCGCCCGCCCGACCAGTGCTCCAGCATGTTGCCGATGTTGACGACAAAGCCCCCGGGCAGCGGCGGCACGGCGAACCAGCGCTCGTCGCGGCGCTGCACCTCCAGCCCGCCGACCTCGCCCGGCAAGAGGATGGTCAGCACGTTGGTGTCGCGGTGCGGGCGCGCGTCCGCCGGGCGCCGGCCCGCCGGGCTCGGCGGATAGTGCAGCAGCGAGATGTTGCTGAGCGGCCGGCGGAAGTGGCGGCGGAAGGCGACGGGATCCTGGCCCAGCGCCGCCGCCGTGAGGTCGAGCAGGCGCCGGCCGAGGCCCTCCATCGCCTCCCAGTAGTCCAGGATCGCGGCGCGGAAGTCGGCCGGCCGCGCCGGCCAGAGGTTCGGCGCGATGAGGCCGCCGGTCGCGGCGACGGCCGGGTCGTCGGGCGCGACCTCGGCGCCGGCGATGAAGGTCTCGTAGAGGATGTCGCGGCCGCTGGCGCGGTCGCGGCTGAAGGCCAGCGGCGCGATATAGCCGCGATAGCGGCCGGGCGGGCGGGCGACCAGCGCCTTCTCCGCCGCCGGCAGGGCATGGAAGGCGCGGGTGGCGGCGCGGGCGCGCTGCTGCGTGGCCTCGGGCACGCCGTGGTTCACCACGAAGGCAAAGCCGATCTCGGTGAAGGCGCGGTCCAGCGCGGCGCTGCCGTCGCTGGCCAGGTCGATGACGGGAAGCAAGGGCGGGTTCCTCCAAAGGCTCTCGGGCGGCCCGTTGGAAGAAGCGCCGAAGTGCCGGTCGGCACGCGATCTCTAGGGGCGCGGCCGCGGCGGCGTCAAGAGCCCTCTGCCGCGGGCAGGGCAACCCTCCCGGTCGCCACCGCCCGGCGCGTGACGGCGGTCTCTCCGACCTGCCGGCGCTACTGCCGGGATGGGTAGTAGCCGTTGACGCAGATGATGAAGTTGATGGCGGTCGAGGGCTGCATGTTGGTGATCTGCGCCGGCAGCCCGACGGCGG